>NZ_JABERK010000031.1:0-85061 GCF_013004315.1 Acinetobacter sp. ANC 5378 | reverse complement strand
AATACGGTATTCTGATGTGACAAAACCTGAATCCTGGTCGTTAAAGTGTTTGTTTGCACTCATATTTTAACTGTTCGGACTCAGGTTTTTTTATTTAAATCAAACTATGGGACAGCAGTGCCATCAATGGTGCTTTTTTTTGTTTAAATTATTTTAGATGCGTCAATCACGGTTTAAGATTAGCAGGCAACCAAAACTGATAAAAATCCCGCCGGTAATGCCGTCAATTTTCTTGCTGAATTTTTGATAATAATGATTAATTTTTGCTGCAGAAAAAACCAGAGCAACAGCAGAAAACCACATCAGACTTTCGATAAAAACCAGCGTTAGCAAGGAACTTTGTTCGAAAATACTGACATTTGTGTTAATCGCGATGGAAAAGACGCTGCTGAAATAGACGAGTGCTTTGGGGTTAGCCATATTGGTCAGAAAACCTTGAACTAACAGTGCGCTGTGTGATTTTTGCGGTAGAATTTCATTCTGGTTTTTCGAGATAAGTGCCGGATTTTTATTGAAAGCGGATTTCAGCAATTGTATCCCTAAATAAAGCAGGTATAGGCCACCTAAAATCATCAGCACCTGCTGCAGCCAGGCAATTTTCTGAAATAAAAAATGTAGACCACTGATCGCACAAATTGACCAGACTAAAATGCTCAGTGAAATACCTAAGGCAGCAAAGAGGGCGTGCGATCTGGACTGACGAATTGCACTTTGAGTAACGAAGAAAAAATCTGGACCTGGACTGCTCAATGCAAAGAAATGAATTACTGCAATACTGATTAAAGGTGTCATCATCAGAGACTTATATAAATGAATGACACCCTTATAAATGAATTAAATTTTAAATTAAAGTTTATTTTCTCATCACTTGCTTCATATAGTTTCGTAAAATTTCTGTAGCACCCGTTTCTAAAGACATGGCATATTTTTCATTGTCAGCACGTAAAGCAGGGATGTTGATATTGGCTTTACGTAATTCACAGGTATGGCCAATGAGCCATTTTTCCATGCTCTCTGCTGCAACTTCAATATGGAATTGCAAAGCCAGAATATTTTTGCCCACCGAGAAAGCCTGATTCGGGTAAATTTCTGAATTGGCCAATAATTCAGCCTGTTCAGGCAAATCAAAAGTATCACCATGCCAGTGTAGTACAGGTGTATCGATCAATGCTGAAAGCAGGTTGTTTTCAGTATTGGAAATACTGAGTTTGCTCCAGCCTATTTCCTTCTGATGTCCAGCATAGACTTTTGCACCTAAAGCATGTGCGATCAGTTGAGCACCTAAACAAATACCCAGAGTTGGTAAATTTTCTTTCAAACGAACTTTTAGTAAGTCAATTTCTTGTTGTAAGAAAGGGTAGTCATCCGTTTCATAGACACCAATCGGTCCACCTAAAATAATGGTTAAACCTTGGTGCTGAAATGCTTTACTTAAGTCATCTACGCCGGCTTCAAAATAACGTACCCGAAAACCGAGTTGATAAAATACATCCTCCATGACACCTAAGTCTTCAAAGGCAAGATGTTGAATGGCGTAAATGGTATCGGGAAAATCTGGAGATGCTGTAGTCATACTATTTTTCAAGAGATCTGGGATAAAAGAAATTTAGCCCGAATCTGAAGAAAAATGAAGGTTTCAAACGAAATGATTTGTTTAATGAGCTGTAATAAAGAAAAAAGCGAACCGGAGTTCGCTTTTTTGATGCTTTATACCAAGATATTTTTAGAAGAAGCCCATCGGTTTGGTCGCATAGCTCACCAACAAGTTTTTGGTTTGTTGATAATGATCCAGCATCATCTTGTGGTTTTCACGTCCGATGCCTGATTTTTTATAACCACCAAATGCCGCATGGGCAGGGTAGATGTGGTAACAGTTGGTCCATACTCGACCAGCCTGAATTGCACGACCGGCACGGTAAGAGGTATGTGCGGAACGTGACCAGACACCGGCACCTAAACCGTAAATGGTGTCGTTGGCGATTTTGATTGCATCATCAAAGTCTTTAAAGGTGGCAACGGCAAGTACAGGTCCAAAAATTTCTTCCTGGAAAGTTCTCATGTCATTGGTACCTTTGAAAATGGTCGGTTCGATATAGAAACCTTGCCCCACTTCATGACGTTCACCACCACCTGTCAATATTTCAGCACCTTCTGCACGACCTGTTGCGATACAGCCTAAGATTTTATCTTGTTGCTCTTGCGATGCCTGAGCGCCAATCATGGTATCGGTATCTAAGGGATGACCGGTCTTAATTCGTTTTACCCGTTCGATCGCAAGTTCTAGAAATTGGTCGGCAATACTTTCCTGAACCAATGCACGTGATGGACAAGTACAGATTTCACCCTGATTCAAGGCAAACATGGTAAAGCCTTCTAGCGCTTTTTCTAAATAGTCATCTTGCTGAGCCATGACATCTTCAAAGAAAAGATTCGGTGATTTACCGCCCAATTCCAGTGTTACCGGAATAATGTTCTCGGTCGCATATTGCATAATTTGCTGGCCGACCGCTGTTGAACCGGTAAATGCAATTTTGGCGATACGTGGATTGGTTGCGAGCGGACGACCCACTTCAATACCATAACCATTCACAATGTTTAATACGCCTTCAGGCAGCAGGTCTTGAATCAGTTCAACCAACACCAAAATACTGACTGGAGTTTGTTCTGCCGGTTTAAGCACAATACAGTTACCCGCAGCCAATGCAGGTGCCAATTTCCATGTTGCCATCAGAATCGGGAAGTTCCAGGGAATAATTTGTCCGACCACACCTAAAGGCTCATGGAAATGGTAGGCAATGGTATCTTCATCAATTTCTGAAATGCCGCCTTCCTGCGCGCGGATACAACCGGCGAAATAGCGGAAATGGTCAATTGCCAGAGGAATATCGGCAGCCAGGGTTTCACGTACCGGTTTACCATTATCCCAGGTTTCAGCGACAGCCAAAAGCTCTAAATTGGCTTCTAAACGGTCTGCAATTTTTAACAGGATATTCGAGCGGGTCGTGGGAGAGGATTTGTTCCATTGTGCTTTGGCTTTATGCGCTGCATCCAGTGCCAGCTCAATATCTTCAACACTTGAGCGTGGAACTTTGGTAAATGCTTTACCGTCGACAGGAGAAATATTGTCAAAGTATTCACCCTTTACAGGGGCTACCCATTGACCGCCAATAAAATTTTCATATTGGGCTTTAAACTGAACTTTTGAACCAGGTTGATTAGGATCGGCATAACGCATATAAATTTTCCTTTGCTTATTTTAGTGTTTTAAACCGCATCTACAGCTTTGGTATAAGGTACTTTTGCACATTATTTGATTAGCATACATGGAATAAGGTTGGAAAAAGGTTGGATACAAGAAGGTTTACAATCTTTTCAATCAGGCTTACAAGAATAGCTATTACAGTGGATGTAAATCATGAATTGTTGTGAGAATAAGGAATGATGAATAAGCAACATTTGATGCAAAAAAGACAGAAAATTGAGCAGTTTAGGCAAAGTAGCAGTCTTTCTCCCTTGCATGCAGAGCAGTTAGGACAGAGTATTGTAAGTTCGTGGCAACGCTCGACATCTGCTGAAATTCCCACAGATCGTGCAGCTGCGCCATTGGTTCATTTACAAAAAGAAGCTTATCCATCTGCTCTAGAACATGCCTTGCAACATTGTGCACAAGATTTAAAGCATATTGCCGAGCAATCTTCGATGGTACTGGCTGTAGGAGATATTGGCAGTACCATCATTTGGACAGCGTCGAGCCCACAAATGCAAAGGGCAGCAGAAAGTGTGCATTTTATCGAAGGCGGGCAGTGGCGTGAGGAACTGGTTGGCACCAATGCTTTGGCTCTGTCTTTAAAAACTCAGCAATCGAGTTGTGTATTTTCCAATGAACATTACATGTCCTCTATTCATGATTGGGTCTGTTATGCAGCCCCGATTATTGATCCCTATTCAAAACAGGTTTTAGGCGTAATTGACCTATCTACAACTTGGCAAAAGCATAACAGTTTGGGCTTACTGGCAGCGGAGCGCTGTGCCTCGATTATTCAATCCGCATTACTGGAATATCAAAAACAGCGATTGTTTATTCGTGCCTTTTCTGTGCCGCAAGTGATGTTTAATGGCAAAGTTTTGGTGCTTACACCACGTCAAATCGAAATTTTGACCATTTTAGCGCTGTGTCCGCAAGGTTTAAGTTTAGATAGTTTGCATCAGGCATTATATGGTGAACGAAAAGTCAGCATCGGCACGTTAAAAGCGGAAATGTCACAATTGCGCGACATTTTAGGGGGCATGTTGGGGTCAAGACCCTATAAATTATTAGCGCATGTTGAAGCTGATTTTTTACTGACAGAGCAATCTTTAGATGCTGGATATATCGATTCAGCGTTAAAACTTTGTAGCGGCGTTTTTCTGGCTAAAACTGAAAGTCCTTTTTTATGTGCCTGGCGTGATTGTTTGGAGTCACGTTTAAGTGATGCCATTTTTAAAGCCAATGAAACGGATGTTTTGCTTAAACATGTGGCGCATTTTCCTGAAGCGATTGATGCCGTGGAACGTTTGATTGAACTGATGCCGAAAACGCATCCCGTGCATCAAACCTTACTCAAATTTAAGGATAATTAACGCTGATATTGTAGTAATGACGGCTATAAGCCTTTTTGCTTGAGCCATGCAAAGAGCTGATGATAAACATGCTCGCGCACAGGTTTTTCAGACAAAATCAGATCATGTACGCCATTTTTTATTTCACTGATGGTGACATCGCCGTTAATTTTCCTGGCATATTTATCAATATGTTTCACATCTAAAATCACATCACTGGTTTGCACATTTTTGTGCCATTTTTTGGGATTTTTACTTTGATCTGAATGCATCACTAAGGCAGGGACTTTCAAGGTCACACCTTGATGAATTTCCTTTTGCGCTTTAAAAATTGCCCGTACAAAACTCAAACGAACCCAGGGATAAGTTGTTTTTTTCCATTCAAGGTTAAAGTACCATTCTCCTTTTAAGTTTTTGTGCAAACTGGTCACATACCATTTATTCAGTTCACTGGGGAATTCTAAATCCGGACAAAGTTTACCCACACGACTTAAATTGGGCAGGCCCAGTTTTTTCTTGATCGGGTTCATGTTGAAGTCGTAAAAGGGACTATTGACCCACAGCGCTTTAATTAAAGGATGATCAGGATGATGTGCCGCATATAAAGTTGTGGTTAATCCACCTGTTGAATGTCCGCTCAGTAAAATAGCATCGTGACCTTCTACGCCAATAATGTCTAAAGCCTGGGTGATTTCAGCATCGTATTCAGCAATTTCACGCACGTTATAATATTTTTGATGCGGCAGATGCGAGCGACCATATTTACGTAAGTCGAGTGCATAAAAGTCAAAGCCATGCTGGTTAAACCGTTCCGCCATTTCAGTTTGAAAAAAATAATCGATAAAACCATGAACATATAAAACAGCTTTGCTGGTTGGTTGCTCTGCTTTTTTGCGCACCAATGTTGCTATAACTTGACCTTCATAATCATCTGGGAAATTTAAGGTGGCTTGTTCATAGCCTGTACCCAAGACATCCAGTTGATAAAGCGGTTCAATTATCTGTTGTGTCATTGTTGTGCTCATTTGGAATGATCAATTTTCTTTTATCCTTCATGATGAGCAGTCATTTGTCAAATTGCTTTAAGTTCAATAATAAAAAAAAGGCAAGCTAAGTTTCCAGTTCTTTAATGAAATGGAAACTTAGCTTGCCAAAAATGTAAGTCAAAGAGTCGGGGAGAAGACTTACATTGAGGTTTTACATAGCCGCTTTGAATATATCAACCACTTGAGCATGTGTGGCTTTACGTGGGTTGGTCAGCATGCAGGCATCTTTTTGTGCATTTTCAGACATGATGGCTAAGTCTGCTTCTTTCACACCCAGTTCATTTAAGCCTGATGGAATACCGATCGCAGCTGAAAGCTGACGAATTGCCTGAATAGCTTCATTTGCAGCTTCATTCACAGTCAAACCGTCAGTATTGATTCCCATCAATTGGGCAATTTTTGCATAACGATCCGGGCAGGCAATCAGGTTAAATTCGCATACATGCGGCAGCAAAATGGCATTACATACGCCGTGTGGCAAGTTGTAGAAACCGCCGAGTTGGTGCGCCATCGCATGGACATAACCTAAAGAAGCGTTGTTAAAAGCCATACCTGCAAGGTACTGTGCATAGCTCATCGCATCACGTGCTTCCAGATTTTCACCATTGGCAACCGCAGGGCTGAGCCATTCGCTAATCATGCTAATGGCTTTTTCTGCACAGGCATCGGTAATAGGATTGGCTGCGGTAGAGACATACGCTTCAACTGCATGGGTTAAGGCATCCATCCCGGTTGCTGCGGTTAAACCTGCGGGTTTGGCAATCATCAGTTTAGGATCATCAATCGCAATCAGTGGAGTACAGCGCCAGTCCACAATCGCCATTTTTACATGCGTGTCGGTATTGGTAATAATACAGAAGCGCGTCATTTCAGAAGCCGTACCTGCTGTGGTATTGATGGCGATCAGTGGCGTCATTGGTACTGAGCTTTTATCAATGCCTTCGTAATCACGAATATGACCACCGCCCGCTGTCACCAAGCCAATCCCTTTGGCGCAATCATGCGATGAACCGCCGCCTAAAGATACGATGAAATCACAGCCATTGTCGTTATAGGCTTGTACGCCGTTATGGACGTTAATATCGGTTGGATTAGGTTCTGCACCCGGGAAGATATGGCTGTCGACACCAGCCTCTTTTAAATAAGCTGAAATGGTATCTGCGACACCAAATTTAAAAAGACCGGCATCAGTCACAATCAGTGCTTTTTTAGCACCTAAATCTTGTGCCTTTGCGCCAATTTCTTTGGCACAGCCAGGACCAAAAAGAGAAACACAGGGAATATAAAAACCGTTCGTTTGATCTGCAATATTTTTAAAAGCCATGGTGCGATTCCTTCTACCATTGGTATGTTGTTATCGGTGACCCTCACCGTAAATTGAGTATCAAAGGAACAGGGAAGAAATCCTACCTACCAAACACCTACCATTTCACGTTATTGAATTTTTATGGTTTTTTAAATGGTTTGATGTAGGTATTAAAGGTGGGTGTTAGATAAGCACTTAAAATCATTTTTAATGCAAATAAATTGGATCAACCAGAAGAACTTTTACTGCTAAAAAGATGTGAATCAGGTTTAAGGTGAGAATTTTTGAATGAATAGATAGCGATGAAGGCATTGTTTTTTATAAAAGTATAGTTTTCTATTTGGTAAATAAATTATTTTTTATTTAATAAATGATCAATATTTTTAAAAAATACTTGATCATATTGATGCGAGTAAATTATAGTCAACTTATATGATTTTTATATTAAATTCCTAAGGATGGGGGAAGTTTAATGAAAGTCGAACATGCGAATGAAGCAACATTATTATTACATGCAATTCATAAAATTTTACTCAAAGAATGGGATCCTTTAGGGATTCGTAGCATCCGATCCATGTCTGATGAATATGAAGATTATTTGCCTAAATTGTTTATGATGATTTGCGAGAATGCAGATGAATCAGAGATTTTTGAATATTTGTGGCGGATTGAAAATAAAGTCATGGAACAAAAGGGAAACCGACCACACACCTTAAGAATTGCAAGTTTACTTAAAGAGCTACAAAGCAAAAATTAACGTTGTTATCCAGATTTGTGATCCAATAAAAATATAAGTTGTTGCAGAATATTTGAAAAATAAATGTATGGATAAGAAAAACCGGTGTCAGGGCACCGGTTTTTTATGTTTAGAATTTCTTTTCCAGACTGATTAATACACTTGGAATCGCTTGATTGACCCGTGATTCATACAGGCTGCCATCTGACTGATTGCTTAAGCGCTCTTTATAGTCTGTGCTGAAAATATTGCGTGCATTCAGTGAGGTTGCCCAGCCATCATTAAAGCGTTTGGTGAAGCTGATATCCATGTTGACACGTTCATTGCTGGTACGGTCATAGGGCTGGTTGTCCAAAGCACGAGTAAATTCAGGCACGTAGTTCAGGTTGACACTGGTTGAAATGCGCCAAGGCTGATAGTTATAAGACAGACCTGCACTTGCTGTATAAGGTGCAACATCACTCACCATGCGTTCTTGATGGTTTGCGTCTTCAACTTTTGCACGTACCGTAGACAGTTGTCCATTCAACATAAATGAATGACCATTTTCAGTTTGTTTTAATGCATAACGACCCGCAATTTCAACCCCATAAGTGGTGGCATTGTTTTGGTTTTCTGGACGTTCTACAAAACGGGTACCTTCCTGACGAATGACTTTTTCAATGTAGTCATCAATTTCACGTTGAAACGCGGTGATATTGATACCACCTGATGGCGTGTTGTAGCCTAAAGTCGATTCAAACGCAGTGATTTTTTCAGGACGTAAATTGGGATTACCGCCACGATCCGGATTGTTTAGGCGACCAGCATCACTATCGGTAGAAATGGAAACCGTGGGCAATAAACGGTCTGCTTTAGGGCTACGGAAAGCCTGACTGATATTAGTTTGTAAAGACCAATGATCATCCAAGTCAAAACGATGTGCCAAGACTGGGCTTAAGTGACTGTCGCTATAATCGACTAAACCAGAGCGCTCGATCCATTCTTGGCGGGCACCTAAAGTGACTGTCTGACGGTCGGTAAATTTCCAGCTCCCTTCAGCATATAATGCATAGAGTTGTTCATCTAAACTTTGGCTGACATTGCTGTCGAGTTGATTGGTACGAGCATCTGCACCAAATTTAAGCTGACGATTTTGATTGAATTTACGCACACCGTCATACGCAATACCATATTCATTTACAGTTTCATCAGTATAGCTGCTGAATGAAGGAGAGCGTGTTGATTCAGTTTCATTCTGCTGTTCAACAGAAAGGCGAATTTTATCTGAATTACCTTTGTCTTTACGCTCATAACGGGTATTTAAACGGATACTGTCATTTTTATCATGCTGAAACTGGTCGCCACGAACACCGTTACTTTCATTATTGCGATAGAACAATTCCGCAACCAGTTTTTGTTGATCATCTAATTCATATTCAACACGGGGTGAAACCATTTGCGACTTGCGTTCAGTTACTCGTTTTTGTTCTCGTGTTTCGGTACTGTTTTGTGTCTGTGTAATAGAGGTGGTGTCATTCCACATCTGGTTGGCAGACAGACTGTATAACCATGCGTTATCACGACCGTCAGCCTGAACACTGATATTTTTACGTTGTTCTTCTTTTTGATCCGATTTTGCCAAACCATATCCAGCACGGACTGTTCCGCTTATGCGGGCATGATCTAACGGTTGTTTTAAAATGATATTAATCACCGCAGAAGAGGCTACCGATGCCTGAGCCACACTCGGTTGCTTGGTAATTTCAATCCGCTCAATCATGTCCGGGGTAATGCTGTCGACGACAGACATTCCACCACGTGGACCGCCTTGTACAGCTTCACCATTAATCAAAAATACCGGGGCACCGCCACCACGAAAACGCATACCTGATGCACCGCCACCACCGCGTGGACCTTGTCCAGGAGTTGGCATCTGAAAGCCTGCAGCACGACGCAGAGCATCATTCACAGACTGATCGCCAAATTGCAGCATTTCCTCACGCGTGACGATGGTTTTGGCAACCGCACTGATATCCGGATCTTTTACTGTCGCTGGTGTTGCTTTAAATTTTAAAGTGGCCAGTGTTTGTACTGGTGCTGTTTGTTCTGGCGCGCTGTCTGTTATTGTATTTGTAATGGAATCAGCAGCCCAAGTTGGGGACATGAAAGTGAGCAAGGCACAACTTAATGCGCTTAATTGCCAACGCGGTTGTATGCGTTTCATTATTTGATGTTCCAAATGTAATTTTGCGTAAGATAGCGTAAAAATGTGGAGAAAATTTGTGGAAAATCACAGAAATAGAACTAAAAGATAAAAATCTGATCGCAAGTAAAAATAATCAAAATGAATGATTTAGCTCCGGCACCTTATGGGAGTTTGTATGGCTGGAGCGATGGTTCATGTTAATGGTTCAAGGATAAAATACAGTTCTGGCTGATTTTCTCAATCACGGCATCATTCAGGCTGATTTGATTATCCCATTTCAGCATTTGCCGAAGCAGCCATTGAAAATCTTCAACCTTGGGCTGAGATGAATCATCTACAAAATGCCGAATAATATTTTGAATAGAATGGAACTTCTGCACATGAATGCTTTCAGAACATTGAAACTGCACAATATTGAAGTCAATGAGCATTTGCCAAACTTCAGTATAATCCTCTAGATCTTTTAGTTCTTGTTGCGCTTTTTGAATGGCTTGAGTTAGGGCCAGATGGGTGTTGGCATGCTGTTCTGCCCAGTCAGCAGTGACCGCTAAAACCTTATCCGCCACTTGAGGAATAATATCCTGACTGGATGCTACAATCTGGCTGATGCCCAACAGTTCACTCTGTGTATTCCATGGTTCACCGACACAAAAACCATCAATGACATGATTGCTTAATGCTTCTACCATATAAGGAGGAGGAAGGGTCGTGAGCTTGATGCTTTGTGCAACATCACGGTCGGCTAGGGCGAGCCATTCTCTTAAACAATAATGATGAATCGACTGCTTAAAGACATGTGCCAAATGAATCGGTTTTTGTTGTTGTATGGCAGTGACTAATTTTTCTGCGGATTGTTGCGGGTTGTCTTGTGCAGAAATATTCAGCTCAAAGCATAATTTTTGACTTAGACTAATAAAGGCACGGTTATGACTTAACACCAAAGCCGTTTGCAGGGGGATTCCCAGCTGGTCTTCACCCAGAGCGGCAGCAGGAAGCATGGCAGACAGACAATGTGCAGCATCTAAAAAGCCAAACGCCAACCGGTCTCTCAAACTTGCCCAGGATGCTTCTTTGACCAAGGTGATGTCTAAGCCGACTTCATCAAAAAAACCATGCTGCTTGGCCCAAAGAATGGCCACACAATCCAGCAAAGGAATATAGCCGATCTGGATTTGGGTTTTTTCTAAATCTGTCATGGCTTAATCCTTGAATTGGTTTTGTAATAATTGTTGAGCATCTAATAAACGCCGTGCCATTTCTCCAATGGTCATACGATGGCTCATGGCATTTTTGCGCAGTAATTGAAACGCCTGATCTTCAGTTAAGGAATGCAATCGCATCATGAGTACTTTGGCTTTTTCCACATCTTTACGATCTGCCAGTTTATTTTTGGTATCTTCCAGATCGCCGAGTAATTTCTTGTGTTTTTTAAACTGTTCAATTGAAATTTCTAAAATACTTTCCAGTTTAGAGGGGTCAATACCGTCGACGATATAAGCCGTTACCCCGGCATCGATGGCACTTTTGATGGTATCTTTATGGCTGTTTTTAGTGAACAGAACCGTTGGCAAATCGAACTGGCTGACACAGCTTTCAATAATGTCACGATGCGGGTGATCCATATCCAGCAATATCACGTCAGCATGCAGTTGTTCCAGACGGAACATGCTTAAATGGTCAATGGTCAGGCATGCGACCACCTCGAAATTGTGTTCGATCAGGGAGGCTTTAATATAGTTGGCACGTTCTTGATCTTCATCAATCAGTGCGATTTTCAGTTTTGGCATATCGGCTAAAATATCATCAGGCAAAGCCTGAAAGAAAAGTCATAGCAAATGCAAAGCAATTAAAATGCCAAAACAGTTAAAACTGCATTAATTCAATAAAATCAGACATAAAAATTAACCATTATCGGGTTGTGCACCGTATTAATGCAAAAATGCGCTACAAGGAAGCACAACCGCAATCCGTTTCCTTAGCTCTACGTTGTTAATCAGATGAACATGCTGCAATGATGAAGATCAAAAATGATCAATCCATCATAAAAATTTATAAAAAATATTGAGTTAATGATGTTTTTATCATATTGGCATGGACATTGCTTAATTCATATTGAGTCAAAGACGACTTTAAAAAATTTGTAAGACGGCCAACGACGTCCGTTCTGATCGAATCTGGTGTGCAGCGATCCGCATAGCAGATAACCCTATACGTTCAGTTCAGGAAGGAGAAGGCCATGTCTTCAAATTTATATGAAAAAAAAGCCACAAAAATAAGTCTTTTTAATTTTAACAGCGCAGCGATGAGAGCCTTCCATATGAGTTGGCTCGCTTTTTTTGTCTGCTTCTTTGCCTGGTTTGCCTGTGCACCATTGATGCCTGTGATTGCAGGTGAATTTCATCTTACTAAAGATCAAATTGCCAATATTAATATTGCCGCAGTCGCAATTACTATTTTAGTTCGTCTGATTGTCGGGCCTTTATGTGATAAGTATGGCCCACGCAAAACCTATACCGCATTACTGATTATCGGCAGTATTCCTGTCTTTGGTGTGGCCTCTGCCAACAGCTATGAATCTTTCCTTTTCTTCCGCTTATTGATTGGTGCCATTGGTGCCAGCTTCGTGATCACGCAATATCACACCAGTATTATGTTCGCTCCGAATGTGGTCGGGACTGCCAATGCTGCATCAGCAGGTTGGGGGAATGCGGGTGGTGGTGCAACTCAAGCCTTGATGCCGTTAATGCTTGCTGCCTTGGTGATGTTTGGTGTTGAACAGGCGATGGGCTGGAGAATTGCGCTCATTGTTCCAGGTTTGATGATGCTGATTGTCGGTGCAATGTACTGGAAATTCACCCAGGACTGTCCACAAGGCAACTTTAAAGAACTTCGTGCACAAGGCATTCAAGTTGGTAGCGATAAAAAAGGCGGCATGGCGATTCTGATGCACGCTGCACGTAACTACCGGGTCTGGATTTTATTTGGTGCTTATGCTGCGTGTTTCGGTATTGAAATCTTCATTCATAACATTGTGGCGATGTACTACGTTGAACACTTTAGCTTTGGCCTCAAAGAAGCAGGACTGGCAGCAGGGATCTTCGGTTTACTGGCGCTGTTTGCCCGTGCTTTAGGTGGCATTGTCTCGGACAAAGTCGCAATTAAAAAAGGCCTGGATGGTCGTACCAAAGTGCTGTTCGGCATGATCTTGATGGAAGGCCTGTTCCTGATCTTGTTCTCTCAAATGAATACCGCAGTTCTCGCAATTCTGGTCATGACAGTTTTTGCACTGTTTACCCACATGGCCTGTGGTGCCACCTATGCCTTGGTGCCTTTCATTGACCGTGATGCTTTGGGTGGTGTTGCTGGCATCATTGGCGCAGGCGGTAACGTCGGTGCAGTGGCAGCAGGTTTCTTACTGAAAGGCATGCTGGATATTCAAACCTGCCTGATGGCTCTAGGTGGACTGGTGGTGATTGCAGCAAGCTTTGTACTGATGATTCGCTTCTCGGTTGAGCATAAACAGAAAGAACAAAAACTGTTTGAAGATGCAGTGCTTGAACGCAACAACATGGCGCAAGGTTAAGCAAAGGGATTAAGGAGAATTGATATGAAATTAGTCATGATTGGTCACGGTATGGTAGGGCACAAGTTCATTGAATCGGTTCTTGAACATGCAGGTGACGAGGTTGAAATCACGATTCTGGCAGAAGAACCACGTTTAGCTTATGACCGTGTGCATTTAACCGAATATTTCACTGGTAAATCAGCCAAAGACTTAACTTTATGTCGTGCGGATTTTGCCGATGCCTATGGTATTGATCTGCGTTTAAGCACCAAAGCTATTGCAATAGATACTCTGAATAAAACCGTTACCACCAATCATGGCGAAGTCATTGCATATGACAAACTGGTGCTGGCAACTGGTTCATATGCTTTTGTTCCTCCTATTCCAGGGAATGAGCGTGAAAACTGCTTTGTTTACCGTACTATTGAAGACCTAGATGCCATTCGTGCCACGAGTTTAAATGCCAAAACCGGCGTGGTGATTGGTGGTGGTTTACTCGGTTTGGAAGCTGCGAAAGCCTTGCGTGATCTGGATCTTGAAACCCATGTGGTCGAATTTGCACCCCGTTTAATGGCGGTACAAATTGATGATTTAGGCGGTAAGGTTTTACGTGCAAAAATCGAAAATCTGGGTGTGAAAGTTCATACCCAAAAAGCTACACAATGCATCGAAGCCGGTGAAAATACCACGCATGTGATGAAGTTTGGCGATGGTTCTGAACTTGAAACCGATATCGTTTTATTCTCTGCGGGGATTCGCCCACGTGATGAATTGGCGCGTCAAAGCGGCTTGGCGCTGGGTGAGCGTGGCGGTATTGTCATCAATGATTATTGCCAGACTTCTGATGCTGACATTTACGCGATTGGTGAATGTGCACTGTGGCAAAACAAAATTTATGGTCTGGTGGCTCCGGGCTATGACATGGCACGTATTGCAGCCAAACATGTCATGGATCAGGCTTGCAATTCATTTACCGGCGCAGACATGAGCACCAAGCTCAAACTGATGGGGGTAGATGTGGCATCGGTGGGTGATGCGCATGCCATGACGCCAAATGCCTTAAGTTATTTCTATGCAGATGAAGATGCCATGATTTATAAAAAAATCGTGGTGAATGCGGAAAAAACCAAGCTACTCGGTGCTGTTCTGGTGGGCTGTGCCAAAGAATATAACGACCTGCTGCAAATGATGCTGAATGGATTGGAAATTCCAGAAAATCCGGAAAGCCTGATCATGCCGGGTTATATACAATCCTCAGCGAAAACAGGCGGCAGCGGTGTCGATTTACTGCCAGACAGCGCAACCATCTGTTCATGTAATAACGTCTCTAAAGCCGATATTTGCAGTGCTATCGCTGATGGTTCAACCTCGCTGGGTGCCTTGAAAAAATGTACTAAAGCGGCAACGGCTTGTGGCGGATGTGCACCTTTAGTCACTCAAGTATTGAAATCTGAATTGCAACGTCAAGGGGTGACTGTAAACAATCACCTTTGCGAACACTTTGCCTATTCACGCCAGGAGCTGTATCACCTGGTGCGGGTCAATGAAATCAAAACCTTTGATGATTTGATCGGACAACATGGTCACGGTCTAGGTTGTGATATCTGTAAACCGACTGCGGCAAATATTCTCGCATCTTGCTGGAATGACTTTGTGCTCAAACCAAGTCATGCAGGATTACAAGACAGTAATGACTATTATCTGGGTAATGTTCAAAAAGATGGCTCTTACTCGGTTGTACCGCGAATGGCTGGAGGTGAAGTCACTCCAGAGGGCCTGATTGCAATCGGTCAAATTGCCAAAGAATACGGTTTATATACTAAACTCACCGGTGGACAACGGGTCGACATGTTTGGTGCACAAGTGCATCAGCTGCCTGAAATCTGGGAGAAACTGATCAATGCCGGTTTTGAGTCAGGACATGCTTACGGTAAATCATTGCGTACCGTGAAATCTTGCGTCGGCAGTACCTGGTGCCGTTATGGGGTGGATGACTCAGTCGGTTTGGCCATCTTCCTGGAAAACCGTTACAAAGGTCTGCGTTCACCACACAAACTGAAAATGGCGGTGTCGGGCTGTACCCGTGAATGTGCCGAAGCACAAAGTAAAGATGTTGGGGTGATTGCTACAGAAAAAGGCTGGAACCTGTATGTCTGCGGTAATGGCGGCATGAAACCACGCCACGCGGAATTGCTGGCATCGGATCTGGATACGCAAACTCTAATCCGTTATATCGACCGCTTCTTTATGTTCTATATCCAAACTGCAGACCGTTTGCAACGTACTTCGGTATGGCGTGACAACCTGGAAGGCGGTCTAGATTATTTAAAAGATGTGGTGGTAAATGACTCACTGGGTCTGGCTGCTGAACTGGAACGCCGTATGAACCATGTGGTCGGCACCTATCAAGATGAATGGCGTACCGCGGTGGAAGATCCGGAAGTCCGTAAACGCTTCGTAACCTTTATCAATGCAAAAGTTGAACAACAAAATGATCCACACATTCAATTCGCCGAGGTGCGCGGGCAAATCCGTCCAAAAACCGAGGCTGAACGTGATGTGATGCGTATTCCTGTTGTTGAAGCTTAAAAGAATAAAGGAGAAAGATGATGACAATTTTAAAAGAAATGAATAAAACCAATGAGCTGGAATGGCTGGAAATTTGTGCACTGGATGACATTACCCCGAATACCGGTGTAGGTGCATTAATTGAAAATCAGCAAATTGCCATTTTCCGTGTCGGTAATGAAAAACGCGTCTATGCCTTGAGCAATCAAGATCCGTTTAGTCAGGCTTTTGTCATGTCGCGCGGCATCATTGGCGATTTGCAGGGTGAGCGTGTAGTGGCATCTCCCATCTACAAGCAGCATTTCAGTCTGGCCACCGGACGTTGTCTGGAAGATAAAGATCAAAAGTTACTGGTTTTCCCAAGCAAGATTGAAAATGGCAAGGTCTGGATCAGTCCTACACCGCAAAAAACCTATATCACCAATAACGGCACTTCCCAAGAAAAGATGAAACTGGTGTTGGTAGGTAATGGTCTGGCGGGTATGCGCTGTCTGGAAGACTTACTGGATATGGCACCTGAACGTTATGAAGTGACGGTCATTGGCGAAGAGCCGTGGGGCAACTATAACCGCATCATGCTTTCACCGGTGTTATCTGGCGATAAAACCATTGATGACATCATGCTGCATCCACATGCCTGGTATAGCGATAAAAACATTCGCTTTATTGCCGGTGATGCTGCGGTGAAAATTGACCGTCCACGTAAGCAGGTCTATACCGAAAAAGGCTTGGTGGTGGATTATGATCGTCTAATTCTGGCAACAGGTTCCAAACCCTTTGTCCCGCCTATTCCAGGTTCGGACTTAAAGGGCGTGATCAGTTTCCGCGATATCTATGATGTCAATACCATGCTGGATTACTGCAAATCTAAACAGAATGCCGTGGTGATTGGTGGCGGTCTGCTTGGGCTTGAAGCAGCTTATGGCCTGAAACAACGCGGTATGAATGTGATGGTCTTGCATTTGATGGATCGCATCATGGAACGTCAATTGGATAGTCGTGCAAGCAGCTTGTTAAGACAAAGTATTGAAGCCAAGGGCATCAACATCATGACTCAAGCCAATACCGAACAACTGATTGGCGAAGATGGTCATGTCACTCAAATCAAGCTGAAAGATGGCATGGTGCTGGATGCTGATCTGGTGGTTTTCGCCGTGGGGATTCGTCCTAATATGGCATTGGCGCAAAGTGCTGGCTTACGTTGTAACCGTGGTGTGATGGTGAATGACACTATGCAAACCTTTGACCCGAGTATTTATGCGGTGGGTGAATGTATTGAACACCGTAATCAAACCTTTGGTCTGGTTGAACCACTTTGGGGCCAAGCTTTTATTTGTGCCTCACATCTGGCTGAACACGGCAGCTTAACTTTTAAAGCACCAACGGTTCCGACGCAACTCAAGGTGAGTGGCTGTGATGTATTTTCAGCCGGAAACTTCGAACCGCAGGATGATTTTGAAGACATTATCTTGAATGATGAAAACCGTCAGATCTATAAACGCATTATTATTCAAAAAGATAAAGTCATTGGTGCAGTGTTGTTCGGTGATACTGAAGATGGTGCTTGGTATGCAGAACTGATTTCTGATCAAACGCCAATCAGTAATATTCGTAATAAATTGCTCTTTGGTAAAGATTTTGCATTAAAGAAAGTAGGCTAATTACATAAGTGGTATTTGTTCAATTTTAAATATTTGCACAGCCACACTTTGCACTAATAAGTAAAGAGTAATTGCGTAGGCATGATCTTACTTTTGAAAGATCAAAAGTAACAAAAATCTTTGTTTCCCATACATTACCTCCCTGTAATGATGGGAAACGGTGGCATCCATGCCACCTCGAGAGAATACATACTTACGTGAACTCTAAAAATTTAGATAGCTTGGAAAATAGAAGAAATTATTCAAGTGAATTTATTCGATAAAAAGGAGCATCCATGAATAGTATTCCCGTTATGGAACTGCATAGCTCCACAGAAATAAATACCAAAATTACTAATACCACCTGTCCGTATTGCGGAGTGGGGTGTGGCGTAACTGCGACTGTACAGTACACAGCTTTAGGTCAAAAAGTTTCAGTTAAAGGTGATGTCAATCATCCAGCCAACTTCGGGAAACTGTGCATTAAAGGCGGTAATCTCGCCGATACCATTGGCTTGGAAACACGTGTTCTCCATCCTATGCTTGGTCGTAAGAACCAGCGTGAAAAGACCGATTGGAATACCGCAACAGATTTAATTGCCGAAAAGTTTCAGCAATGTATTGATCAATATGGTCGTGACAGCATGGGCTTTTATGTGTCCGGGCAATTGCTGACCGAAGATTATTATGTGGTGAACAAGTTCGTGAAGGGCTATTTGGGCACAGCCAATATTGATACCAATTCACGACTCTGCATGTCATCAGCGGTTGCAGCACACAAGCGGGCTTTTGGTGAAGATATTGTTCCAGCGAGCTATGAAGATTTTGAACATACCGACATGGTGGTGCTGGTCGGTTCGAATACAGCCTGGTGTCACCCGGTTTTATATCAACGCATCATGAAAGCCAAAGAGCAACGTGATCTGTTTGTAGTGGTGATTGACCCACGCTTTACCAGTACCTGTGAAGCGGCAGATTTACATTTGCCGATTTTACCGGGGCAGGATGTCGCTTTATTTAACGGCTTATTACAGTATCTGGCGCAAAATGGTCATGCAGACCAGGATTTTATTGTTGCACATACTCAAGGCTTAGAACAGGCTTTGGTCCACAGCCAAACTGAGGCATCTATGCCAGATGTCGCAGTGCGTACAGGGATTTCACTGGAAAAACTGCAAGTTTTTTATGAGCAATTTGCCCAAACTGAAAAAGTGATGACCCTGTTTTCCATGGGGGTGAATCAGTCTTCGCAAGGAGTGAACAAAGCCAACAGCATCACCAACTGCCATTTATTCACGGGAAAAATTGGCAAGCTGGGTGCAGCGCCATTTTCCATGACTGGACAGCCGAATGCGATGGGCGGACGTGAGGTCGGTGGTTTAGCCAACATGCTGGCGGCCCATCTGGAGCTGGAAAATGAAAACCATCAACAACTGGTGCAAAACTTCTGGCAAAGCCCTTATATTGCCAAGCAGGCTGGCTTTAAGGCCGTTGATCTATTCCATGCGGTAGAAAGTGGCAAAATTAAAGCCATCTGGATTATGGCGACCAATCCTGTGGTGAGCTTACCCGATGCCGATCAGGTAAAACGTGCTTTAGACAAGTGTGAATTTGTGGTGGTGTCCGACATTTGCCAAGACACAGACACCACACAATATGCCGATGTGCTGTTACCGGCTTTAGGCTGGGGTGAAAAAGATGGGACCGTCACCAATTCTGAACGCCGTATTTCCAGACAGCGCGCATTTTTAGAAGAGCCAGAACAGGCTAAAGCTGACTGGTGGGCGATCAGTCAGGTCGCTAAAAAAATGGGCTTTGATGGTTTTGAGTTTAACAATAGTCATGACATTTTTCTGGAACATGCACGACTCTCGGCTGAGCAGAATTCAGAGCCAGATCTGCGCGCTGATACGCCAAATTTCCGTTATTTCAATTTAAAGGCTTTAAGCGATTTAAATAAAACCGAATATGATGAACTGCAACCGGTGCAGTGGCCAGTTTGGTCTGCACAGCAACAAGACGGTGCTGTGGCACGCATGTATGGCAAAGGGCAATTTAGCCATGTCGATGGCAAAGCTAAATTTATTGCCATTAACGCGGTAGATCCGGTTAATCAAGTGTGTAGCGAATTTCCGTTGGTTTTAAATACCGGGCGGATTCGTGACCAATGGCACACCATGAGCCGTACCGGTTTATCTGCCAATTTAAGTACCCATCGTGCAGAGCCGTTTTGTGAAATCCATCCGCATGATGCTTTGAAATACGGGATCAAAGATGGTGAATTGGTAGAAGTCAAATCAAAATGGGGTAACTGCGTATTACGGGCGACGGTCAGTGATGATATTCGTCGTGGACAGGTATTTGCACCGATCCACTGGAATGACCAGGTCGCGTCCGATGCGCGTATTGGCAAAGTGGTCAATCCGGTGGTCGATCCAATTTCCGGTGAGCCTGAATTTAAACATACCCCCGTAATCATCCATCCATTTTATAGTCAGTGGCAGGGCGTATTTTACGTGCGTCAGGGCTTTGAAAAAATCGTGCAATCCTCCATTGAAAATACGGTGTGGTGGACGAAAATTACCACGGTTAAAGCTGTGCGCTATGAACTGGCAGACCGTAAAAAATTTACCCAGACCACTGAACATTTGAAAGAGCTGTTACCGTTTCAGGATGAAAGTTTTGAATGGTTGAACATTGAAGATCAGACCGCTCATATCAGTCACAGCGTGATATTGAAAGATGGTCATTTGATTGCCAGTTTGTATATTGCCCCTAAAGCTTTACTTCCAGATCGGGACTGGGTCGCAAGCCTGTTTAAACGTGAACGTCTAAGTGCCATGCACCGTAAAGCTTTACTGGCTGGACAAGCCATGTCGATGGCCAACAATGAAGGTCCGTTGGTTTGTAGCTGTTTTAAAGTGGGTAAAAACCGCATTATCGAAACCATTAAAACCCAAAATATCACCGATGAAAAACAGGTCACTGCATGTTTAAAAGCAGGCGGTAACTGCGGTTCATGTCTGCCTGAAATTCGTGGCTTGATCAAGGCTTGTCAAATGGAGGCGGTGGAATGAGAAAGAAATTGAAACTTTCGGTATATCCGCGCACCGATCTGGTGATTTTAGCCGGTGGGCAGGCAAAACGGATGAATGGCATCAATAAACTATTACAGCAATTTGATGATCAAATTCAACTCATCAAAATACATCAACAGCTGAAATCCAGTGTTCAACAGATATGGATCAACAGCCATCGTGATTATTCAATTTATCAAAAAATCATTCCCAGCATTCATTGTTATCAGGATGATGAAAGCGGATTTTTAGGTCCGCTGATGGGAATGAAAAGTGCCTGGACCCATGTACAGGCCGACTATGTGCTGTTCATCCCCTGTGACGTCACCTTTATTCCTGCAAGAGTCGTTCTTAAGCTGCATCAGGCTTTGAATAAAAATGCTCTGGCCGAAGTGGCGTATGTAGAAATCAATGGTACAGCCCTGTATCCCTTCTGTCTGGTCAAGCGTAGCAGCTTACGTACCCTAATTACGCACCTTGAGCAAAAACAGCGCAGTTTAAGACAGTGTTTTTCAGATTTGCACGCTCAAGTGGCACGGTTTGAAAATCATGCCCTGTTTTTTCACAGTATTAACTCGCTGGATGAGCTTCAGCAGTATCAACAACTTAAATTTTTGCACTAAACCTGAAAATTTCTTCTTCAGCACAAAGTTGGAACACTTATTGCAAATCTAATTATAACAAGATGGGGCGATTTAAATCTTGCGCACAATTCTTGTGCGATTACAGCAAGATGCCTGAAGATGGATGTTCAACATGAATATGATGACAGAGCTTGAAACCAATACACGATTTGTCGATCAATTTGGTCGCAGCAAGCACAAATTGCGGATTTCAGTAACCGATCGCTGTAATTTTAAGTGTGTCTATTGCATGCCGGAACATCCTGAGTGGATGAAAAAACACGATTTGCTCAGTTTTGAACAGCTCTATCAGTTTTGTGATTTTATGGTGCGTCGTGGTATTGAATCTATTCGGATCACGGGCGGAGAACCATTAATGCGTCAAGGGGTGGTGCATTTTGTCGCGCAGTTACAAGAGTTAAAAAAACTTGGGCTGAAACGCATTTCCATTACCACCAATGCCCATTATTTAAAACAATATGCAGCCGCATTAAAACAGGCCGGACTGGATGATTTAAACATAAGTCTGGATAGTTTGGATACCCAGCAATTTAAACAGCTGACCCAAAAAGATTTATCTCCTGTCCTTGAAGGAATTCAGGCAGCACGAGCTGCAGGTTTGCCGATCAAGATCAATAGTGTATTGATGAAGAGCATGAATGACGATCAAATTCTGCCTTTGGCACGCTGGTCGGTTCAAGAAAAAATTATCTTACGCTTTATTGAATTTATGCCACTGGATGGGGATCGTAAATGGTCGAGCGA
Organism: Acinetobacter sp. ANC 5378; assembly: GCF_013004315.1. Taxonomy (NCBI): domain Bacteria; kingdom Pseudomonadati; phylum Pseudomonadota; class Gammaproteobacteria; order Moraxellales; family Moraxellaceae; genus Acinetobacter; species Acinetobacter sp. ANC 5378. Next base: position 62,948 of record NZ_JABERK010000031.1, on the reverse strand, counting down.
GTATGTGGTCAGTGAACAACAGATTTTAGACAGCCTGCGTACTGAATTTGCTGTAACTCAACTGAGAAGTGACCCTGCGCGCTCAACTTCAGAGCCGGCACGACAGTATTTTATTGATGGTCATCCAATCGGAATCATATCCACCATCACCAATTCATTTTGTGGAACGTGTGACCGGGTACGTTTAACCGCACAAGGTGAGTTTTATAACTGTCTGTTTGCACCTCAAGCTTTGAATCTAAAAACTGAAATTAAAGCCCTGAACGCGTCTGAACCTTTGAGCGAACTGAGCTTGCATGCTGCATTATCACACTATATCTGGAACAAAGAATCAGGTTATCACGGCATAGTACAACGGTTGGAAAATCAGCGCATGAATAAAAACAGCCGCAAAATCAGCATGCACATGCTTGGAGGTTAAGATGTCACAGATCACAATTAAAATTGAAGCCTTCGGTGCGGTAGAACGCCAGTTACCTGCAAACTTGGAGATGATCTGCAGCCCATACAGCACGGTTGGGCAAGTTTTGGCTCAAATTGGGCAGGAGTATCCGGTAGCTTTTAGCATGATTGAACGCTGTGCCTGTGCCATCGGCGAGGACATTATCTCACGTCAAACTCAATTCCATGCAGACACCACTTTGGTGCTGCTGTCACCGGTAGCAGGGGGATGAAATGGAACAGCTGAAAGCATTTTCACGAATTCAGGATACGGCCTTAACCTTAGACAGTTTTGATCAGATTGAGCATTTTCCAGAATGTGGCGGTATTGGGGTGTTCATTGGCACCGTGCGTAATCATCATGAAGGTAAAGCGGTTAAAGCGCTGAAATATACATCTTATGCACCGGTGGCGGAAAAAATGATTCGTCAGATTGAGCAGGAGATTCAGCATAAATATGGGGTGTCCTATGTTCGGGTGATTCACCGGATAGGAGCATTGGATATTGGTGAAAAAGCCATTATTGCCATTACCTATGCGGCACATCGACGCGAAGCCTTTGCTGCCTGTGAAGAAGCGGTAGAACGGGTCAAGCATGAAGTGCCGGTGTGGAAAGAAGAATTTTATCTGGATGGTAGCAGCCAATATGTAGAAGGCTGCTGTATCCGTAAAGATGAAGCAGATGAAGCACATTCACATCCTCATCCTGGAGACTCATCTGAACAGCATGATCATCAGCATTGTGACCATGCAAAAGATCATGTCAAAGACAATGCTGCGCCGATCTACCAATGGCCGCTTTAATTGAACAATATTTTGAAAAATGAATGATAGGAACATGCAATGAAAAATGTCGGGATGAAAGCAGAAAGTTATCGCACTGCAGTGGCTACAGGGATTCTGCACGCACCGCCACATTGCATCGAGTTATTACGTAACGGCAATACTGAAAAAGGCGATGCGCTGAAAACGGCACGAATTGCAGGGATTTTAGCGGCGAAACGTACCGATGAGCTGATTCCGCTGTGTCATCCGCTACCGATTTACCGTGCCGATGTGGAATATGAACTGTTTGATGCCCATGTCGAGATTATTGCCACTGTAGAAACCATTGGGCCGACAGGGGTGGAGATGGAAGCATTAACCGCAGTCAGTCTGGCCGGGTTAACGCTGTATGACATGCTGAAACCGCATTGTGAACCGGAAGATTTATGTCTGGATCAGGTTAAGTTACAAAAGAAAAAAGGCGGCAAATCCCATTTTACCCGTGCCTTAAAAGAAGCGTTGCCGGCTTCAATCATTGTATTGTCCGATACTGTGGCTGCAGGTAAAAAACCGGATACTGCCGGGCAGAATGTGCTGGAAATTTTACAGGAAGCCAATTTTAGCGATATTGCTTATCAGGTGATACCAGACAGTCCTGAACAACTGTTGGCATTGGTTGAACAGCAAAAAAATGATTATCCACTGATTTTAACTGTTGGCGGTACAGGACTTGGCCCTAAAGATTTAACAGTGGAAACCATTCAGCCTTTATTAAAACGTGAAATTCCCGGCTTGATGGAAGCTTCACGCAGTTTTGGGCAAAAACGCACGCCTTATGCGGCCTTGAGTCGTGGCGTGGCCGGTTATATCGATAACAGTCTGGTGATGACTTTACCGGGCAGCCGTCAGGGAGCGAAAGAGTCCTTGATTGCAGTACTGCCTGCCTTGGTGCATTTATTTGATGTGCAAAAAAATATCCCCCATCCAGGTGGCTACCAATGAATAGCAAAATGTCTGGATGTGGCGCAGAGCCAGGCTTGATTACGGTAGATCACGCTTTAAATTTAATTTTGCAGCATACTCAGGGACTTGTCACGGAAAGTCTGGGGTTAAATCGGGCTTTAAACCGCTATTTGGCGCAAGATATTTATTCCACCATTAATCTGCCCTTATTTTCTCAAAGCGCGGTAGACGGCTATGCGATTTGTGCCCAATCTGCAATTGCACCACATAGCGAATTTAAACTGATCGGTGAAATTCGGGCAGGTGAACCGACTGAATGGCAACTGAAAGCAGGACAAGCCGTACGGATTTTTACCGGTGCCAAAATTCCGTTTGGCACCACCACCGTCGCGCGTCAGGAAATTGTTCATGTTGTTGATTCAACTAGAATTGCAATCACTGAACACTTAAATGCCAATGCTGACATTCGCAATGTGGGTGAAGAAATTTCAATTGGACAACTGTTGGCCAATAAGGGCCAGTTACTTTCAGTCGGAGCCATTGCTTCTTTAAGTATGGCAGGCATTCAAAGTGTTGAAGTTTTTCAATATCCCAAAGTTGCAGTAGTGATTAGCGGAGATGAAGTTGCGGAAAGTGTAGAGGACTTTGCAACAGGTAAAATCTTTGATGCCAATGGGCCGTTAATTCAAGCCTGGTTTCAGAATCAAGAACAGCAGGTTGAAATTTTCCATGTGGCGGATACTGAAGATGCAGTTAAAAGTTTAATTCAAACACTATCGGCAACTTATGATCTGGTTTTAACCACCGGCGGAGTGTCGGTTGGAGATTATGACTTTATTCGACCAGTAGCTCTAAATATAGGCTTTGAGCAAGTGTTCTGGAAAGTGAAACAGAAACCGGGTAAACCGATGTTTTTTGCAAAATTAACTCGAGCTGACCGCACGCGTTGTTATCTTCTTGGACTTCCGGGCAATCCCGCAGCCGTGTATGTGGGCATGCAAATTTATACCTCCACCGTATTAAAGGCTTTGCAAGGGCAGAAACAGCAACCGAACTGGTTTAGCGCCGTGTTGAGCCATGATGTGAAACCGGATGGTCGGGAACGTTTTTTAAGAATGTCGGCCAGCTTCGATCAGGGAGTATTAAAGGTCAAAAGTTTGTCTAAACAGCAGTCTCATATGCTGAGCAATTTAATGCAGGCCAATTGTCTGGTCAGAATTCCTGCAGGAGTTGCTTTATCTGAAGGACATATTGTGCACGGTTTATTTATTGATTAGGGGCGAATGAATTATGAAAAAATCCCTGTTTTTTTCAGTATATCTAGCAGCTTCACTTTCAGTTGCACATGCTGAAACAGTCAAAATTTATGCTGCTGCCAGTTTGACCAATGCTATCACTGATCTTAAAAAAATCTATCAAAAGCAGTATCCCAAAACCAATCTTGTACCAGTCTATGGGGCTTCATCAGCGCTTGCGAAACAGGTAGAAGCAGGAGCCAGCAGTGACATCTTTTTTTCGGCAGATCTGGACTGGATGAATTACCTGATCAAAAAGAACCTTATTCATCAAAACAGCGCCAAGCCCTTATTGTTTAACCAGTTGGTGGTGATCAGTCCAAAAAATCTCAATATTCCTTTTAAAGCGCAATCCGGGTTTAATTTTGCGCAATCTTTTAAAGGACATCTCTGTACTGGGCAAATGGAATCCGTTCCTGCGGGTAAATATGCCAAACAAAGCCTGATTAAATTAAATTGGTTAGAGCGTCTAAAAGGTCGCATTGTCGGGACAGATGATGTCCGTTCAGCCTTGGCTTTTGTCGAACGTGGTGAATGTGAGGTAGGCATAGTCTATAAAACCGATGCACTCATCAGCCAGAAAGTGAAAATTATTGGAACCTTCCCGGCAGATTCGCATCATCCGATTATTTATCCGATTGCCTTGACCAAGCAGGGTGAAAAAAATGCAGAGGCTATTCAATTTGAAAAATTTATAAAAAGCAGTCCACAGGCAAAAAGTATTTTTCAAAAATACGGATTTCGCATGAGTCACTTATAGGGGGGATCGCCAAGACATGTTCAGTCCCGAAGAACTGAGTGCTTTATATCTTTCGGCAAAAGTGGCCTTATGGGCAACGGTCATCTGTTTACCGTTTGCAGTGGCCTTGGCCTGGACTTTGGCACGCCATGAATTCAGACTGAAATTTTTGGTCGAAGCGTGTTTGCAATTGCCGATGGTCTTGCCACCTGTAGTTTTGGGCTATTTGCTGTTGATCCTGTTCGGTAATAAAGGCTGGATTGGACGATATCTGAATGCAATGGGGATTGAACTGGCATTTAACTGGAAGGGAGCAGTACTGGCTTCGATGATTGTAGCTTTTCCCTTGATGGTGCAGCCAATTCGTCTCTCTTTTCAATTGATTAATCGGCAATTGGAACATGTGGCCGGTTCATTAGGCGCAAGTCCGTTCAGAGTGTTTTGCAGTATTAGCCTGCCTTTGGCACTGCCTGGTATGCTGATCGGGAGCATCCTGTGTTTTAGCCGAAGTCTGGGAGAGTTTGGTGCCACCATTACTTTTGTTGGCAACATTCCAGATGAAACCCGCACCATTCCTATCGCGATCTATTCATTTCTGCAACAACCCGATGGTGAAGAATTTGCCATGCGGTTGGTGGTTTTATCTTTGGGTCTGGCATTTTTAGCCTTAATTGCCAATTATTTTATTCTGCAAAAATATCAACGGAAATTGGGAGGCTAATATGTTGAAATGTGATTTTCAATATCAGCAGGCTGATTTTAGCCTAAACATTGAACTGGAAATGCAGCGGCAGTTGTTAGGCATTGTCGGGGTATCGGGAAGTGGTAAAAGCACATTGCTAAAAAATATTGTTGGGCTGCTGCAACCTTATCAGGGCTATATTCAGTTTAATCAGCACATGTTGGTAGATAGTCAGCAGAATATTTATGTACCAATGCATCAACGCAAGATCGCCTTAATTTTTCAGAATGCCATGCTGTTTCCACATATGAATGTGCAGCAGAATCTACGTTATGCAGAAAAATTAGTAGCCAAACCGGAACGAAAATTCCAGTTTGAAGAAGTGGTGGAATTACTGGAATTAAGCCCTTTAATTTACCGTAAAGCTCATCAGCTTTCGGGTGGGGAAGCACAGCGGGTGTCGATTGGGAGGGCTTTATTGTCTTCACCAAATTTATTGTTGCTAGATGAGCCTTTAACAGGTCTAGATACACATCTAAAGCAGCAAATTTTACCGTTTTTAAAACGGCTTAAAGATGAGCTGGATTTGCCGATGATATATGTGACTCATCATTTAGAAGAATTAGCATATCTGGAAGCGGAAACTGTACAATTAAATCAGGGGCGATTGCAGACTATGCCAAAGCTTGAAACAAGTTAAACCTCTAAAAGGGAAATAGCCTAAGCGTTAAGCATAAGCTATTTCAATAAACATCAAATGATATTATTCAGGTTTTTGATATTCATTGATGACTTCAAGTGCAGCACGGAAGGCTTCCTGAGTGGCAGGAGCCCCACAGTATGGCAAGCTGTGTAATAACACTTCCTGAATTTCTTCTACTGTTGCACCGTTATTCAGTGCACCACGGACATGTCCCTTAAGTTCGGTTGGGCTTTTTTGAGCAGTTAAAAATGCAATGGTAATTAGTGAACGGTATTTGCGGGGGAGTACGCCTTCACGTTGCCAAGTTGAACCCCAGGCATGTTCATTAATCCAGTCCTGCAAAGGTTGAGTAAATGGCACAGTATTATCTTGTGCACGTTTTACAAAAGATTCACCCATCACTTCAGTACGAACTTTTAAACCATTTTCAAAATCTTGTTGTGACATATTTTTTTACTCTTTCAACGTCTATAAAAAAGAAGTGATTAAAGTTTATGTCTGAATGACTTCAATGCGTATTGGTTTATGGTCGTAGTTCGATTGTAATTGCAGTAACTTCGCTACGATTCATACTTCGATGAATAATTGAATGTTTATAATAAAATTTGTGATTTGTGGAAATATGTTTTTATAAGAGATTTATTTTTATAAAAATATTTTAAAAAATGAAATCTAAATTTTGATTTGGGATTTTATGTGGTCACTATTTAATAGTGTTTTGTTCAGATAAGTAATTTGAGATAAAAAGTAGAAATCAAGGATTGAGGTTAAAGTTATAAAATAAGGATATAAAAAAAGCCCTGATCAGTGATCAGGGCTTCTTCGTATTCTGGAGCGGGAAAGGAGACTCGAACTCCCGACCCCAACCTTGGCAAGGTTATGCTCTACCAACTGAGCTATTCCCGCAATGGTTGTGAATTATAGAGAATTTAATGAAACTGTCAACTCTCTATGCTTACAAGTGGTCAATTAATCAGCACGACGCCAAATGGTGCCTTGGCGTGTATCTTCCAAAACCACACCTTGATCGAGTAAAGACTGACGAATTTCATCGGCCTTGGCGAATTCTTTGGCTTTTTTCGCATCTTTACGTTGTTGAATCAAATCTTCAATTTGTTCTGTTGTTAAGCCTAAAGCTTCCTGACCAATATCAGACTTTAAGAAATCATCCACATTGTGTTGAACTAATCCAAGAATATTGGTGAGGTGACGTAAAGTTGAATAGTAAACCGTTGCCTGTTCCTGGTTTTCATCTTTTACGGCACGGTTGAGTTCTTTATTGATTTCGAACAATACTGCAATCGCTTCGGATGTATTAAAGTCATCACGCATTGCTGCATTAAAACGCTCAACCAAAGTTTCATCTAAAGTTTCAACGGTTTTTTCACCATACACTGCTTGATAAGCTTTAAATGAATGATAGAAGCGAGAAAGGGTATTTTTCGCTTCTTTCAACGCTGTATCGGAGAAGTTGACTGGACTGCGGTAGTGCGAAGAGACAATAAAGTAACGGATCACTTCAGGATGAAATTTATCCATCACATCACGAATAGTAAAGAAGTTGCCTAAAGATTTAGACATTTTTTCACCATCGACATTAATAAAACCAACATGCATCCAGTAATTTACATATTGTTCATCAGTCGAAGCTTCACTTTGTGCAATTTCGTTTTCATGATGCGGAAACATCAAGTCGGAACCGCCACCATGAATATCAAAGTGGTTGCCTAGGCAGCAAGTCGACATGGCTGAACATTCAATATGCCAACCTGGACGACCATTACCCCAAGGTGAAGCCCATGACGGTTCATTTTCTTTGGCATGTTTCCAAAGTACAAAGTCAAACGGATGTTTCTTTTCGACTTCAACATCGATGCGTTCCGATGCCCCAGCTTGCATATCTTCCAGTTTACGACCAGACAAACGACCGTATTTGGCAAATTTTTCAACCTGGAAATAAACATCGCCATTGCTAGAAGGATAAGCTGTACCTTTATTGACTAAATTACCGATCATATTTTGCATCTGATCAATATAGTCAGTGGCACGCGGTGCTTCATCAGGAGCTAGGCAACCCAAATTTTCAGCATCGTCATTCATCGCTTGAATGAAACGATCGGTCAATGCGGTAATGCTTTCACCATTTTCATTGGCACGTTTGATAATTTTGTCGTCAATATCAGTAATATTACGAACGTATTTTACCTTCCAGCCTTGACTGCGCAAGAAGCGGATAATGTAGTCAAATGCAACCATGACCCGAGCATGTCCAATATGACAGTAATCATAAACTGTCATACCGCAAACATACATATCGATATGTCCCTCGACACGCGGAACAAATTCAACTTTTTTACGTTGCTCTGAGTTGTATAGAACAAATGGCTGCATAAGTCTTCAAAATGCTAAATAAAAAGATGCTTCATCATAACGTAAGCACTATTTTTCATAAAGTTTTATGCGCTTTTTTTATAAGCTTGTGAAAAGTTGTACATTTAGAAACGTGACATTTGCATAGATATGATAAAATTGCGAAAATTATTTTTGCTTGAATAGAGTCACTCTTTTATAGAGTTAAGGTAAACCTACTTTGAACCCACCAAATATGCCAAACCAAATAGACTTTCAAAAAGTTGCACTAGAAACTTTGCGTATAGAAGAACAAGCGCTAGAAATATTGGCGACGCAAATCGATGAACGTTTTAGCCATGCATGTGAAATCATTTTGCGGTGTCGAGGGCGATTAGTCATTACCGGAATGGGGAAGTCAGGTCATATTGGTCGTAAAATGGCGGCAACCTTTGCTTCAACCGGCACACCATCTTTCTTTATGCATCCGGGTGAAGCTGGGCATGGCGATTTAGGCATGTTGGTTCCTGGCGATGTGCTCATCGCTATTTCTAACTCGGGCAAGAGTGATGAAATCATGATGCTCATGCCTTTAATCAAGCGCCTGGAAATACCATTAATTACCATTAGTGGTGATGACAAAGGACCGATGCCACAAAATGCAGACGTGGCTTTAACCTTGGGTAATCTCCAAGAGGCTTGTCCTCTAGGTTTAGCACCAACTTCAAGTACTACGGCAACTTTGGCATTGGGCGATGCTTTAGCCGTTGCCTTACTCGATGCACGTGGCTTTACTGCTGATGATTTTGCCATGTCACATCCGGCAGGTGCTTTGGGTAAACGTCTATTACTGCATGTCAAACACTTGATGCATACAGGTACAGAATTACCAAAAGTCTCTCCAGATACACCAATGAATCAGGTTTTATACGAAATTTCAAACAAACGCCTAGGTTTAACCACAATTGTGGATCAAAATGATGTTCTGCTCGGTATTTTTACCGATGGAGATTTACGTCGTTTAATTGATAAGCAACAAGGTTTTGATGTGAGCTTGGTGGTATCGGAAGTGATGACCAAGAATCCTTTAACCATTTCGCAAGAAGCTCGTGCGGTTGAAGCTCTAGAGTGCATGAACGAAAAGAAAATCAATCAATTTGTTGTGGTAAATGATCTAAATAAAGTCATTGGTGTGATTAGCATGCATGACTTGATTCAAGCTGGGGTAAATTAATAAATGGCATCTTATATTTTATTGGAACAGGCACGTCATATTGAAGCTTTGGTTCTGGATGTCGACGGTATTTTAAGTGATGGTTTTGTGACATTGACCAATACAGGCGATGAAATTAAATCATTTGATATTCGTGATGGTTTAGGCATGAAACTTGTACAGCAAGCGGGTGTCAAAGTCATTATCATTACTGGACGTACAAGCAATATTGTTGAAAAGCGTATGTCTGCCTTGGGTGTAGACCTGGTTTTTCAAGGTCGTGAAGATAAGGGCACCGCATTACGCGAAGCCTGTGCACAATTGAATGTTGCACCAGAAGACTGTTTATATATGGGCGACGATTGGCCTGATCTTTCTGCATTTGCCATTGCCGGTATGAAAGTCACTGTGCCGAATGGTCATGTGGAAGTGCGACGTCGTGCAGATCTGGTCACTCAGGCAATGGGTGGTCGTGGGGCGGTACGTGAAATCTGCGATATGATTTTGATGGCTAAAGGGGCTTACGAAACGCTTCTTGAAAAATATACCGCTGTCCCACATTAATAGTTAAATAATTCATTGAATTTGAGTTAAGTACCACACTTATGGATACAAAAGTTTTATACGTAACTGCTATAGCAATTGCAGCTATAAGTGGTGGTTACTACTATTACAGCGGTAAGGGCAATAAACTTGAGGTTGATTCAGCAAGGAGTATGACCTATTCGGCTGAAAAAATTAATCTCACCCAAACCGATGATGACGGTAATTTGTATGTTCGTGCTCAGGTCGATCGCATGGAACAGGACATGCAAAAACAAACCTCAAAACTGACCAATCTCAATGCTTCCCTGTATAAAAATGGCGTAGTCGATGCCACTTTCTATGCCAAAGTTGCAAATGGTTATGATGATAATGAGCGCATTGTTTTGTCTGGAGACGTGTTGGCGATCAAGTTACTGCAACAGGGGAAAATGCAGTTTCGAACCCAAGAGTTAACGGGATATCCTAAAACTCGTGAAATTGAAACCAATAAACAAGTCATTGTGCAATCTCCGCAAGCTGAATTTGTAAGCCAAGGTTTGAAAGCCAATTTAAATGACGGTCAATACGAATTTTTTAATATTCGAGGAAAATATGAACCAAAATCTTAAGCTTACATTGTCTAAATCCTTGCTTCAGCAAGCAGCTTTAGTCGGTTTGGTTGTATTATCATCGGCAACGGCATTTGCAATTCCTTCTGACAGAAATCTGCCCATCTCACTGGTGGCTGACCGTGCAACCTATAATGAAAAAACTGGGGTGACCACCTATACGGGTAATGTCATCATCGAGCAAGGCACCATGAAATTGCAAGCCAATTCGATTGTGGCCAATCTGAATAGTCAAAAAGAAATCAGCACGATTACTGCGACAGGCGGACCTGCACGTTTTCAGCAAAAAGTTGATGTCAATAAAGGTTTAGCGAAAGGACAAGCACAGAAGATTGTTTATAATGCGCAAACTGGCATTATCACTTTGTCTGGCAGCGCACTGTTAGAGCAAGATGGTGCAAGTATTCGCGGTAATACTTTGAAATATAGTATGAATAAGGGTGATATTGAGGCTACAGGTACGCCAAATAGCACAGGTTCTTCATCAGGCCGTGTTCAAATTGTAATTCCACCTTCTAGCTCAAAATCGTTCCCGGGAGCACGTGATTAATGGATCAGTCGCTAAATCAACCACAAACGCTTTGTATTAAACATCTGGCAAAAAACTATAGTAAACGATGGGTGGTTAAGGACGTTTCTTTCCAGATGCAAAGTGGTCAGATTGTCGGCTTACTTGGACCCAATGGTGCAGGTAAAACCACAAGTTTCTATATGGTGGTTGGTTTGGTTCGAATGGATAAAGGCGAGATTCATTTGGATGATCTTGATTTGTCTGATTTGGCCATGCATGAACGGGCTCGTAAAGGGATTGGTTATTTACCTCAAGAAGCGTCTATTTTTAGAAAATTGACCATTTCTGAAAATATTATGGCGATTCTTGAAACGCGTAAGGACTTAAACAAACAGCAACGCCAACAGCGTTTAAATGAATTGCTGGCTGATTTTAAAATCACTCATATTAAAGATTCGTTGGGGATGAGCGTTTCGGGTGGTGAACGTCGTCGTGCAGAAATTGCCCGTGCTTTAGCTGCTGATCCCAAGTTCATGCTGCTGGATGAACCTTTCGCGGGGGTCGATCCTATTTCTGTAGCGGACATCAAGGATATTATCCGTGAACTTAAAGACCGCGGAATTGGTGTACTGATTACCGATCATAACGTACGAGAAACACTTGCGATTTGTGAGCGAGCATATATTGTCAGTGAAGGTGCAGTAATTGCAGAAGGAACACCACAAGAAGTACTGGAAAATGAAACAGTGCGTGAAGTGTATTTAGGTGAAGATTTTACGGTTTAAAAGTTTAAAAAATAATCAAAATAAAAGATGATTTTGTTATAAATAAATGACAAGATCATCTTTGTATGTAATAAGTATTAAAAATAAGAATTACATTACAAAAATAGACGTATTTTTTACGACATGCGTTAAATATTCATAAAATAAAAATTATCATTCAAATGATGCTAAAGAATCAAAACAACAATATAAGTTTGTGTCAAAAGTTATTGCTGAGAAGCATGCAGGGTTTGATATGCAGTCTATCTCTATCAATAAGCTATGCCCATGCAGACAGTTCAAAAGAGTTCATGCAGTCGCTCAAGTCTGGAATGAGCCAAATTTTTGTTCCGAAATCAGATGAAAACTACAATAAGGCAGATATTGACGCCCTAAGTAACTTTCAAGTGGATACCTCTAAAGTCCAGGAATTTGCTCTCATATCAGGTTCGGATCGCACACGGCCTTTTTCTAAAAATCAACCGATGTATCAACCGGTTAGCCAGTTAAGCTTCAATGAAACCATCCTTCGGGCATTACAGCGCAGTCCAGATATTTCACAACGTATTTCAGTTTTAGCTGGACAGGATGCTTATATTGCTGTTGCCAAATCTGGCTACTATCCACAAATTTCAGGAGGGATATCTACTGGAGACTTGAGCTCTGGTGAACGTGGACGCCAACTTATTGGCCTGAATGCCACGCAAATGCTATACGATTTTGGCAAGGTTAAAAGTGGGGTGGATATTCAACAGGCAAAGCTTGTAGCTGAACAGGCTGAGGTTTTAGTCGGCATAGATAGTGTGGCTTATGACACTGCCAATGCCATTGTGAATATTAAGCGCTATCAGGAAATGACCCAAATTGCACAGCAGCAGATTAGCGGCATTTCACGCATTGCTGAAATTACCAATTTAAGAGCAAAGGCGGGGATCATTACCCAGGCTGATCCCATTCAGGCACGTGCAAATTTAGAAGCTGCACAGGCCAATTTAGTGGTGCAACAAACTCAGCTGAAAAAGTTTCAACAGAAATTACGTACCTTATTGGGCGCGGATGTGACAGGTCTGGGTTGGTCCATTCCAGAGCATGTAGTGAGAGATTCCGATTTATACCGTGATCCAGAATTTAATAAAATTCCGAGCATGATTTCTGCACAGGCGGAGGTGGACGTTGCCAAGTTTCAAAAGCAACAATTAAAATCAAGTAACTATCCCGTCCTGAGTGTGAAAGGTTCACTCAGTCAGGCAATGAATGGCCGTAATCCAAATAATAATGAAGATGATGGTTTGTATGACTCCATCATGTTAGAAGCCTCCAGTAATTTGTATCAGGGTGGGGCAATAAAGTCACAAACACGTGCTGCCAGTTATGCAGAAGAGGCTGCAAAGGCAAAAGTGAATTCAGTCTATCTGAGTGTGCTAGATGAAGTCCGACTATTACGTGAAGAAATCGAAAATAAGCAACGCTTGATGAGTATTCTTATTGCGCGTAAGGAAACCACCATTCGTACCCGAGAGCTTTATCAAGAACAATATAAACTGGGTACGAGGTCAGCGGTTGACTTACTCAATGCAGAACAGTCAATTCACAGTGCAGCGCAGGAAATCGAAAATGCACGTTACGACATTTATGATGCAATTGTGCGATACATTGCTGTGACCGGGCGTTCGCGTGATCTCTATGATCTTAATAATATTCCAATTCAGGGGTTTGAGATTCAGCCATGAATAATAAAAATAATTACCAGCCGTGGCTTCAAGCGGTGCTCACGATTGCCAAACATTATCGTATAGAACCCTCTGAAGAACGTATCCGTTTACAGCTTGACTGGAATCCCAACCAGAGTGTTGATGACATCATTGCATTGATTACCCGTCAGGTCGGCATGAGTTGGCGTAAATCTGCATTCAGTACAGATTTAATTAATCCGTGGCGTCTGCCTGTGGTGGTGGAATTTCAGGATGGTCAGGTCGGTGTGGTTGAAAAGGTCGACGCTGAAGGGAATGCCAATATCGATCAGATTCTCAATCAAAATCAGCCACAGCAACGTCAGGTTGCAGGAGCTAATTCATGAGCGCTAAATCCCACAATCTAAAAAGTACCATCAAAGTCACTGAGCTTGAACCACCTTTACCCAAAGCCAGTTTATTCATCTGGATGATTTGTTTGGGTTTACTCACCTTATTGCTCTGGGCATGGTTCTTTAAACTTGAAGAAGTTTCTACCGGGACGGGTAAAGTGGTACCTTCATCAAAAGAGCAAACCATTCAGTCACTTGAAGGCGGTATTTTAACCAAGTTAAATGTTCGTGAAGGAGAGATTGTCAAGCAGGGTCAGATCCTGGCTCAACTCGATCCCACCCGGCTGGAATCTAATGTCGGAGAGTCAGCATCATTACTGATGTCTTCACGTGCTGCTTCAGCACGTCTAAGAGCTGAAGTGAACGGAACACCAATTTCTTTTCCTAAGGAAGTTTTAAAAGACACTAAGCTGGTGCAGGAAGAAACCGCACTTTATCATTCACGCCGTGCCAATCTGGATGAATCGTTGGCGGGTTTGCGTCAGGCTTTAAGTTTGATTGAGCAGGAACTGAGCATGACCGAACCGCTTGTGGCTAAGGGTGCTGCAAGTGAAGTGGAAGTTTTACGTCTAAAACGTGAAGCCAATAATCTTCGTAATCAAATGAATGATATTCGCAATCAGTATGATGTGAAGTCACGTGAAGAATTATCTAAAGCCAATACGGATGTAGAAACACAGCAACAAGTGGTGAGAGGAAAGTCGGATACTTTAAGCCGTACGGTTTTCAAGGCACCCATGCGAGGGATCGTCAAGGAAATTGATGTGATGACCATTGGCGGGGTTATTCCTCAAAATGGCAAGCTGATGACCATCGTTCCTTTGGATGAACAGCTATTGAGTGAAGCTCGAATTTTACCGCGCGATATTGCATTTATTCATCCCGGTCAGGAAGCTTTGGTTAAAATCACAGCTTACGACTATTCTATTTATTGTGGATTACAAGGCAAGGTCACCACTATTTCGCCAGATACCATACGTGATGAAGTCAAGCAAGATCAGTTCTATTACCGCGTTTATATTCGGACCAATACCGATAAATTAACCAATAAAGCCGATAAGCAATTCAGTATTACCCCCGGTATGGTGGCTACAGTGGATATTGAAACTGGACAAAAATCAGTACTGGATTACCTGATCAAACCATTCAATAAAGCTCAAGAAGCATTACGTGAACGCTAATTAAAAAATTGAAAAGCTTAATAAAAAACCTCCTACAACAGGGAGGTTTTTTATTGTCTGCAGATGCTTTAAAACACGTTATAATTTTACCGTGATTTTCTTATTGTTAGATTTATGCCATTTACGATTGCCGCACCTGTTAGTTTCGAAGAATACATCAAAAAAAGTCGCTTTCAAGTCATTGCTGTGCCTGTCGAAAATGAACAGGCGGTCAAGGATTTTTTGGAGACCCATAAAGATATCACCACCACACATCAATGTTGGGCATGGAAAATTGGGCATAATGTCCGTTTTAATGATGATGGCGAGCCATCGGGAACTGCGGGAAGACCGATTCTAGCCACCATTGAGGGCAATGATTTGACCAATATTCTGGTTTTGGTGAATCGTTGGTATGGCGGAATTAAACTTGGAACAGGTGGGCTGGTTCGCGCTTATGGGGGCTGTGCAGGACAATGTTTATTGCTGGCTGAAAAAATTGAACTGATTGAAAAGAAAAAAGTCAGTTTTGCCTGTCAGTTTAATGAGTGGTCGATCTTTCAATACGAACTCAATCAACAGCACGTCGAATTTAAAGAAGACTATACCGTGACGGGGGTACAGGTCGAAGCCTTGCTACAAATTCACCAAATTGAACCCTTGTCCTTGAAAATTCAGGATGTAACGCGCGGTCGTGAACAACTCAAAATTGTAGAAGAGCCACAGGATGACTGAACAAGATCCGCTGTTAAAATATCGTGAACAGCATAAGCACCGTTTGAACTATATGCCGTGGTTATATTGGTCATTAAAGCCGAAAAATCGGGCGTGGGCTGAAGCATGGCAAAAAGAATATCAGGCCTATTTAATGCAAATGGAAACGGTCGAGATTGGTGAAAACTGTTTTATTTCCCCCCTGGCGCATATTTTTGCCGAGCCGGGCCGGAAAATTGTGATTGGCGATAATACCTTTATTGCGGCAGATTGTACTTTGCATGGACCTTTGGAAATAGGCAATGAAGTTGCGATTAACCATCATTGTATTCTTGATGGTGGGCGTATGGGCATCAAGCTGCATGATCAGGTCCGTATCGCTGCCTATTGTCATTTGTATGCCTTTGACCATGGTATGCAACTGGAACAGCCGATTTACCAGCAAGCGGTACGTTCCAAGGGAATCGAGATTGGTCAGGATGTCTGGTTGGGTGCACATGTGGGGGTGAAGGATGGCATAAGTATTGGATCGCATGCCGTGGTTGGTATGAATAGTATGGTCACAAAAGATGTAGAAAAAGCGGCTATTGTTGCGGGTAATCCTGCGAAATTTATTCGTTATCGCGATTAAAAAATTCAATAAAATTAATATGAATTGCCGAGTAAGTTTAATTACATAAAAGCATGCACAGTTTGTAAGAGATATGCTAAGTTAAAAATAACAAATAGACTTAAAGCCTTTCATGGCGAAAAGTGAGGCGAAAATAAAATGAAACGTGTAATCGCTTGTATTGATTCTTCACCGTGCGTGAATGCAGTTGCTGAAGCTGCCGCATGGATTGCAAAGCAGACCCAACGTGAATTGGTGTTATTACAGGTTTTAGATTATTATCCGGCCAGTTATCACTTGGGGGAAATAAGTGGTGTGATTGGTTTTGAAAGTAATGCAATGTTACTGAAAGAACTGGCTGAGCTTGAACAAAAACAAAGCGAATTGGCACTAAATTATAGTAATAATTTACTTAATCATATTACCGAAATGATTCAGCAAAAGTACGGTTTAACAGCCTCGCATCTTCAGGAAAAAGGCGATTTTTTAGAGCAAAGTTTTAATGTGCTTAGAGATGACGACATTGCTATTATTGGTCGAGTCGGGGAACGCTCTGCAGAGCGGAATAAACCAATCGGCGGTAATGTTGAAAACTTTATTCGTGGGGTAAATTGTACCGTAATGACAGTGGGTGAAAAATTCCAGCCACCAACACAATTTATTTTTGCCTATGAATATTCGCCTACCTGCGTCAATTTGATGAAACGAATTTCACAAAGTGATTTGTTAAGACTGCTACAGTGTCATGTGCTCTATGTCGGCGATCATCCAGAAATATTGAATGAACCTGCACAATATTTACGTGATGCCGGGCTTGATGTGGTGATGGAATATCGTTATGGCGATGTTGCTGAAAATATACTTGAATACCAGATTGAACATGAGATACAACTGATTGTACTCGGTGCATTTAGTCACAGTAAAATTCACCAGTTCTTTTTGGGCAGTGTGGCAACTACTATTTTCCGAAATTCAACTGTACCGTTGTTGGTGGTAAAATAAGCAAAATCATTACTTATAAGTGGTGATTAAATATTGGTCATAGTTATCCGCATAACTTGTGGATAACTATATGGACAGTCTGTATAAATTACTAATAAATAAATAAAAAAACAATACGATTGTTTTTTGATCTTTGTGTCGAATTATTTCACTATGGCTAAAGCAAAGCCATCATGGCCCTTACTGCCTACAGTTTGCAATGCTGTACAGGACAAGATTCGAGGATGGTTTTGTAAAGCGACAAACATCTCCCTGATACCTTCAATACTCGGTTTGTGATTGTCCGGATTGATGATATCACCCGCACGAATGACATTATCGAGCACAATAATGGTTCCTGAATGAGACAAGTCCAAGCTTAATTCTAAATATTCCGGGTAACTCTGTTTATCGGCATCAATAAAGATAAAATCGAAAGGTTCAAAGTCGGCAGGCAATGTTTTTAATACATCAGCTGCACGTCCCACTTTCAGGTCAATTGTTTGTGGAAGTTTAGCATTGTCGATATTTTCCTGAGCCAATGCTGCGTGCGTATCTCGACCTTCAATCGTTAAGATATAACCATCTTCAGGGAGCGCACGAGCCAGCCACATGGTGCTGTAGGCTGCAAAAGTACCCAGTTCCAGTACACGCTTACACTTGTTCATCTGAATGAGCATTTGCAGCAGCATGCCTTGATTGGGCGCTACTGCAAGGTGATCTGGAAAGCCTTTTTCTTCAGTGTTTTTTAAAGTCTGTAGAAGAATCGGGTCTTCTGGAATTAAATGTGAATCGATGTAAGCATCAATCTCTGTCCACATTTGTTGCATAGTTTCATCACCTTTGTTGCGTTGCAAGCATTTTAAACTTTTCCAATCAGAGTGCAATTTATCGTTTAGATTTATTGAAAATAGGCAATAAAAAAGAGATCACCAAGATCTCTTTTTTATCCGAATTTGTTTTTAGTAATTACACATCGATGAATGACGGGATAAGTCAGGTCCCCAGGTGCGATAGCCTTGGGTATCAATATGGATTTGTCCTGAAGCATATAGACCAAGACCCATATTCAGGCTTTGACCATATTGCGCCCAGAATTCACATAATTTAAATTTGGTGTTTTCGATAAAGGCATAGTCTTCAGCATGAGGGTATGCAGGTCCAACACGAAAATCGATAGCCGAATTAAACAAATGACGTGATGAATTTGCACCGCCAGCACACTGGTTCAGTGGTAAATCACGGTAAACCGAAGTGACTTCAAAGTCGGTAAGCACTTTGGCGGCAACCAGATATTTAAATACGCGCAAAGTCGAAATTTGATTGTGCCACAACTCACGGTTTGGAATCATATATTGCGAACGGGAACATTTTTGCCAATCCCGTGCGGTACGCATCAATTCAAAACTTGGAATGATATTGCCAACACCATTTTGTTCAAGAAACACTTCATATTCACGCACGCGTCGTAAGTTATCGCTTGTAGCAACCCAAGCATTGTAAGCATACGGAACCGTTTTAGGCGGAACAGGGCGTTCAATGATGATGCGTTCTTGGGGAATGAAGATCCGTTTTCCGTCGGGAGTCGTGGTCGTACGTCCTTGTTTCTGAGGAGATGTAGCACATCCAATCATGACAAGTGGGATTAAACCGAATCCGATTAATCCCTTGAGAAAATGCTTCATTATAGAAATCAAATATTTATAAATACATTCGCTATTTTAATATAATTTAAAGGATAAAATTTGGAAATATTGCAATCAAATGTTTTTTTAAGTATAAAAAAAGATCAGCACCTGCTGATCTTTTTTGAAGTGAAAAACAGTTTTATTTTTCCAAGTATTGTAACTTGTCAGGTTTGCCATTCCATTCTTCACGATCGGCAGGTTGATCACCAATCTGGGTGATGTTAGGCCATTTTTGTGAAAGTTCGGTATTCAGTTCAATAAAGACTTCTTGACCTTCCGGTAACTCATCTTCAGAGAAAATAGCATTCGCAGGGCATTCAGGTTCGCATAGTGCGCAGTCAATACATTCATCAGGGTTGATGACGAGGAAGTTTGGACCTTCGTAGAAACAATCCACTGGACAAACTTCTACGCAGTCTTGGTATTTACATTTAATACAATTTTCAGTGACAACAAAGGTCATGGCGACAGCTACCTAAAAAATATGGTTCTAATTACTCTTGCTGTATTTTAGGCAAAAATGCAGGTAACTAACAATTGCTTTTATTGATATTTGTTATATATAAGGCTGTTAATTTTGATAAAAAATGAATATAGCGTTAAATATGGCATCTAAATGAAAAAGACTCCTATTTAGGAGTCTTTGACTTATTCATGATGGTTTCAAATTAAGCATCTAAGGCATCTTTCAAAGCATAAATTTGTTGTAGTGCTTCACGTGGTGAAAGACTATCGACATCTAAAGCTCTTAATAGATTCAGCGCAGGCACATCTTTCTCAACCTCAACAATACGTTCAATCACTTCAATGGACGATTCATCCGCCACACTAAATAAGTCATTTTGTACCGCTTTATTCAGTTGTTGATGTTGCTGCTTTTCCAAAATCTTTAAACGATTTTGTGCTTCTTTAATCACGCTGGCGGGAATACCGGCTAATTTTGCCACTTGCAGACCATGACTTTGGCTTGCAGGACCATGCTGAACTTTATGTAACAGAATTAAATTGCCATTTAATTCTTTGGCGGTGACATGGTAGTTATCGATGCCTGATTCCTTGCCCAGTTCAGTGAGTTCAAAATAATGGGTCGCAAATAAGCACAGACATTTAATGCGCTTGCTTAAGTCAATCACACATGCCCAAGCCAAAGATAAGCCATCATAGGTACTGGTACCACGTCCCACTTCGTCCATTAGTACCAAAGACTGGTTGGTGGCGTGATGCAGAATTTGTGAAGTTTCCGTCATTTCCACCATAAAAGTCGATTTACCGGTAGATAGGTCATCTGCGGAGCCAATACGGGTAAAGACCCGATCAATGGGACCTAACACCGCAGATTTTGCAGGAACATAGCAGCCACAATAAGCCAATAGGGTAATCAGTGCAGTTTGACGCATAAAAGTGGATTTACCACCCATATTTGGCCCCGTCACAATGGCCATACGGTGGTTAAAGTCTAGAGTTGTATCATTTGGCGTAAAAGCCGTTTTACTTAAAGCTTCAACCACAGGGTGGCGACCTGCTACAATTTTTACCCCGATTTCAGGGCTAAATTCCGGACGCGACCAGTTGCGTAAACGTGCCTGATGAGCAAAGTTGGCCAGCATGTCAATTTGTGCAATCGCGCTGCTCATCATTTGTAAATTACCGATATCTTGGCGTAATTCATCCAAGAGCATTTCAAACAACATTTTTTCACGCGCCAGCGCACGCGATTCACTGGATAGCACTTTATCTTCAAAAGACTTGAGTTCTGGCGTGATATAGCGCTCTGCATTTTTTAAAGTCTGGCGACGAATGTAATGATTTGGTGCCTGATCTGCTTGCGCGCGAGTCAGTTCAATATAGTAACCACTAACCCGGTTATAGCCAATTTTAAGGGTAGGAACGCCGGTATTAATACGCTCTTGCGTTTCCAGATCAATCAGGAACTGACCTGCATGATCGCGAATTTTACGCAGTTCATCCAGTTCACTGTCGAAACCTTCTGCAATGACATTACCATCACGAAGTAATACCGGAGGATGTTCAACAATGGCTGACATCAGGCGTTGGTATAGCCCCTTGAAATCACCCAATTCATGATCTAATTGTTGAATTAATGTAGATTGCTTGGCTTGAGTCATCGGCTGAATGGCATGACGTAATAAAGGAATTTGCGCACAGGCTTGGCGCAATTGGACTAAATCACGTGGACGTGCACTGCCTAAAGCAATACGGCTTAGCACACGTTCAATATCACTAATATCTTTCAGTACCAAGCGAATCGGCGATTCATGATAGCCATTCAGCATCGCTGCCGTTGCATCCAGGCGAGCATCCAGTAATTTGGTATCACGTAGCGGCTGCATTAAGGTGCGGCTAAGTAAACGCCCGCCCATTGCCGTTTGACAGTCATTGATCAGTTGAAACAACGATGTCCCATGATCAAACAATGGCTCGACTAACTCTAAATTGCGACGTGTGACGGGATCTAAGGCAATGAAGTCATTGCTTTGTTCCAGTTGAATGGAACGGATATGCGGTAAAGCTGTTTTTTGGGTTTCTTTGGCATAGTGAATCAGTGCTGCTGCAGAGGCTTTTGCCAGTGGTAAATGATCAATACCAAAACCTGAAAGGGTCGACACGGCCAACTGATCACATAAGGTTTTTTGAGCATTATTGACGTTGAAATCGACATTCGGACGCTTGGTGACAGGGCACTCGAGTTGCTTTTTGATTTGTTCAATAATATTGGGATCAACAATATCTTCATCCACCAGAATCTCGCTTGGCATTAAGCGGGAAAGCTCTATCGCCAGTTGCTCGTGTTGAAAGTCTTGTTGTTGAACCTTGAAAATGCCTGCACTTAAATCTAACAGCGCAATACCAATTTGATTTTGTTGAATGCAAAGCGCGACCAAATTGGAAGATTGATGACTGTTAAGCAGGGCATCATCTGTCAGTGTGCCGGGCGTAATGATTCGGACTACACCGCGTTCCATAGGTGCCTTACCGCGAGTGCCTGCGCTCTCGCCTTCACCAAGCTGTTCACAAATGACAACGGTTTCGCCTTTCTTGACCAAACGTGCTAAATAACCTTCAGCTGCATGGTAAGGTACGCCTGCCATCGGGATCGGTTCACCATTGGCTTTGCCACGATGGGTTAAAGTAATACCCAGTAATTTTGCAGCTTTATGCGCATCATCAAAAAACAACTCATAAAAGTCACCCATACGGTAAAACATGAGTGAGTGAGGATGCTGCATTTTTACAGTTAAATATTGCTGCATCATTGGCGTTAAAGTGGAAAGATCAGCCATGATTTCCGGGTAACTCATTGAGGTAAAATCCTTAAATATTTGAATAAATCTAGATCGCTAAAAACTTGGCTGTCTCACCAATTTCAATTTTTTGCATGAAGAGAAGTTTATTTACCAGTAAGACATTCAGGTCTTATATTTTTTAATTTTCTGGCAAGTCGTGTCGATCAAAAAACTTAACTTCATTCGAGTGGCTTATCTTATCAAATTTGCATGAGCAGAGAAAAATGCTTTGCAATAATTACGTAAAAATTAGTGCAGCAGTTTTTAATTTGTTTATGGCGATATTCAGGCGGGTGAATATCGCCGTAATAAAGATCAATAAGCTAGATTTGAAATATTTTAATGATGCGTGGAGATAGCCTAAGAAAATATCTTCACACCAAATTGAATAGCAGATCATGCTTCATCCACATGATCGGCTGAAATGGATCAATCTTAAGGGTTACGGTTTATGTAAACCTAACTGGGCCAAATGGAGGCGTAATATTCGACGCAATTCTAAAACGGCTTCGGGAGTTTCCTGAATGGAATGTCCACCTTTGATGATCTTTTCAGAAACAGCCCCATTTAGGTGGGCGCTCTTGTAAGGGACGACATCATCGGTAATGATATTCAGATCATCACTGTTGGTGATATTGCCCATAATGGAATGGAAGGCGAGACCTTTACGTGGGGTAATGTCTTTGGTGAGTTCCATAAATTTTGACTGATGACTTAAGTCGCTGGGACCATTTTGAATCAGACCATGATCAATCTGGGTGATTAGATCTTTGACGTCTAGATCCTGGTTTTGTATGCTGTCACCAATCGCAGAAAGGAAGGCACCCGGTATACGAATAATTTTACGCGCGGCCTTGGTAAACCATCGATCGGCATAATCAGTTCCTCTATGCGGAGAGGCTAGAAATATCGCACGACTAAAATTAGGAATATCCTTCATGACCAAGCGTTGTGAAACGATCGGTAATTTTTGGTATTTATTTAATTGACGATTATTCATCATGGCTAAAGCCTTTTTAGTCACGTCTGCATCGCTGACCAAAAGACGGGCAATAATACCTCCCATACTATGTCCAATCAGAACGGCATCTTTTTTGGCGGGTGCTTTGGCATCCACCTGTGCAAAAGCTTGGGTGAGCAGGGCATAGATTTGAAAGCGACTTTCAATCATCGGCATATTGGTTGAATAGAATACTTGCCAGACCTGAAAGTTTTCCCGTAGTACCGTGTCACCCATAATGTCATTGGTCAGTCTAATCCAGGCTTCAGGACTACTGGCGAGACCATGCACCAATACAATGACTTTTTTATTCGGGTTATAAGGTTCCAGCATATATAAATGCGGCATGGTGAGATGATCGTCACGATCAATCAGGGTCAAATAGGCCGCTTTACCCAGATTATTTTGTGCCAGCCATAAACCATAGGGCGTAGAGAAGTTAGCGGCAAGCGGATAGGTTTTGCCTGCTATCTCCACTTTTTCATATTTGTAGGGATCAAAAGCTTTTAATTCAAACTCTGCCTTATTTAAAATATCCTCAAGATTGCTCGCGGATTTCGGCTGCGTGGTAAGAGTGGCTGCCAAATAACGCGCTTGATGAATATTCGGATTGATGCCATTTTTGTAGCTAAAATTGATCGGGTCGATAATGTATTTATTTTTACCTTCACCGATATCATCCTTAACTTGCGGTAAAACGACAACAAATTCTGAACCAAAACCATCACGGCGGTTAATTGAACGTAACCCCGAAAAATTCAGGTTATAACTTGAAAGCAACTGCTCAATTTTCTGTTCTTTAAGTTGCGGGTAATGATCAAAGTTAATGCTGTAGATGCTTTTGCCGACTTTAATCTGGTGTTCGACTTCCGTGGGTTTGTAACGTAGCGCATACGTGGAAACCAATTTGGCTAGGGCTAAGTTATAAAAGTCACGAATCTGGACCTGTCTGTTATCAAAAATACGGTCTTGAGGTTCGCGTTTGGTTTTAAACATGTAGGCATAACTGTATCGAATACTTTTATCCAGCATATAAAGTTGTTGGTCCAAACATTTATCATAAGTCACTTGCTGGAGCTGTTGTTTTTCTTCTGACTTGGTACTGGTTAATATGCCGATCTTACAATCACTTGAATTTTCAAAGCTTAAGGCTTTGGCTAAGTAAACTTCACTTGCTGTAGATAATAATTGTTCATCTTGAATTTGGGGAATTTGTTGTAGCTCCTGGACACATTTTTCAGGTTCATCAGAGCAGATTTTTGCTTCACGACCTGTCATTGAAAGCACATTTAAACTGGCTTCACTCAATTTGTTGCGGGTGAGTATACTTTCTCGTTCATTGGCAATGGTGACGTTGATGGCTTGATTTTTAACACTTACAATTTGACATCCTGTCAGCAGATAACTACTGAATAGCGCGGCAAATAAAACTCTGTATATCTGTTTTGGCATAATAATAGTCTGTGGTAAGTATTTATTTGAATTTTCTTCATGATACGATAATTCTTCTGGTTTTCAATTCATACACAAAAAATAGACCGTACTGGACGGCCTATTTCAATCAAAACTTAAAAATTAAGGTGCTTTAGGTGGGTTAAGCATTTGCCATACATTCCAGCGACCTTGCTTTTCAATTTCAGCAATTAAACGGTCAGCCACTTCAGCTTCTTGCGGATATTTTACTTTGTAATTTTTCAAAGTTTGAATCGCATTTTTCTTTTGTTCCATGGCAATGTAATTGTTTGCCGCAGACAGATACGCTTCCTGTACACCCGCTTTCATTGCTTTATCTAAATAAGGAATCGCTTCACGCTGACCACCTCCTTCAGATAAACCAAAACCAAACCAGAAGTTTGCTTCGGCATCTTCTTTGTTGATTTTTAAAATGCGCTGCGCATAGGTTAAAGATTTGGTGGTATAGACTGAACCCAAGTCCAGGTTGCGCGCCATTACACTGGCTTTAAATGCACGAATCAGAACATCAAAAGACGCATTATCTCTAGATGCTAAAATATCGAGCTGTTGAGTCAATTCTTTTAGTTTGGCTTCAAAACCCTTACGTTCCTGACGTTCAGTAAAACGAGGTGGGTAATGACGTGCTTTACCTTCAACCAATTGTAAAAAATCATCAATTTCAGTGATATCAATTTCATTTTCACCCGCAAGCACGGCAAATTTCAAATTGCGTGTATTGCTGTTCACCGTTGGAATAATGAGCTTATTGACATCTAGAGTCACTTTCTTGGAAGGGTTGCTTTGCAGATTCACTTCCATTTTAGTAACAGGCTGTGCTGCAGCTTGTTTTAATGCAATTTCAAATGGAGGTGGAGCATCGTAGTTAAACGGATTCAGCGCATAGAACGGTGGAGTCAAATCGGGTTCAGTGAAAATAATTGGAGTAGTCGACTTTTTGTCTTCTTTCGGTGCCATGCTACATGCAGAAAGTAAAGAAACCGCTATTAATGTACATGCCAAAGGCTTAAGGGTCATATGGATCATCCATTCATTTAATTTTAAAATTAATTAGGGGCTGTTAATATTTCATAAATGGCTTGCGCTGTAGGCTCAAATTGGGCAGATGAAGTGTCAATAAACCCAACTTGCATGTTTGTCAGTCTAAGAAAACTCTGATAAACACGCAAGTTAGCAATTGTGAAAATTCACATAAGCACTTTAGGCTTTGGATTGACTGCTTTGCGCTTCGCATTCACGGCGCACATCTTCAATGATTTTAAGCTCTTCAACACTAAACGGTTGTTCATCTTGCTGCTTTTTAAATGAAGGATCGAGTAACGATAAACGCTGACATAAGGTATTCATGCGTTTTTCATTGAGTTGAATTCGATCCAGCAAAACACGCATTCCATCTAAAATAGGATCTGACTGATCTTGTGTAGCCGCATAAGGTTGGAAACCAATACTTTCTGCATAATCACGGCGACGTGCTTCTTCAGCATCTTTCGGTTTGTCTTTGGTGATAAAGCGGGCTGGATTGCCAACAGCCGTGGTATCCGGTGGAACTTCTTTAGTCACCACTGCATTGGAACCGACTTTGGAGTTTTTACCGACAGTAAAAGGTCCAAGAATTTTTGCCCCTGCACCCACCACCACACCATCTTCCAAGGTTGGATGACGTTTACCTTTATTCCAGGTTGTGCCGCCCAGCGTTACACCGTGATACAGCGTGACATCATCACCAATTTCGGCAGTTTCACCAATCACTACACCCATGCCATGATCGATAAAGAAACGACGACCAATTTTCGCACCCGGGTGAATTTCAATGCCTGTGGCAAAACGGCTAAAAGAAGACAGCAGGCGAGCAGAGCCTTTACACTCTTTTTGCCAAAGTTCATGGGCAATACGGTGCATAATCAGCGCGTGTATGCCGGGATAAGTGGTTAGAACTTCTAAGGTGTTTCGAGCTGCAGGATCGCGCGCGAATACAGCCTGTATGTCTTCTCTGAGCTGTTTAAGCATTAGGTTGATCCTCTGAAGAATCTGTTGTCTTGTCTGTAGATTTTTTCCATTTACCACTATTCATGGCTTGTACACGAGTGAATATGCCACGAAGTAAATGATATTCCATACGGTCTAATTGTATACGTCCAAATAGACGACGCAAGCGTAAAGGCAATAAACGTGGATTTTTTGGATCCATAAATTCAATTTCTGCCAACATTTTTTCAATATGTGGGTAGAACTGTTCCATTTGTTCATGCGTGACCAAAGGCTCATCCCAATGCATCGACTCGGTATCGGTCACTTGCATGGTTGCTTCCGGATCTTCTTTCTGTTCGGTTAATGCCATGGCTGCCATACGCATTTCATAGCAAATCACCTGAATAGCTTGAGCAACATTGAGTACGCCATAATCGTCATTGACCGGAATGGTGACGTGATAATTGGCCATCGCCAGTTCTTCATTGGTTAAGCCACGGTCTTCACGACCAAATACAATCGCAATTTCCTGTTGATCTTTCACTACTGCATTGAGTGATTTTTCAGCGGCAGGGCGTGCATCCAGCAAAGGCCACGGAATGGTGCGGCTACGGGCACTGGTGCCAAAAACCAGATGACAATCTTTAATGGCATCTTCTAAAGTCGGTACAATTTCAATCTGCTCGATTAAATCTACTGCACCCGCAGCCAAAGCATTGATGTCCGGATGCGGGTAGGTTTTAGGTGCAACCAGTACTAGTTTGGATAAACCCATGGTTTTCATTGCACGTAAAGCACTACCGATATTCGCCGGTAATGTGGTATTGACCATGACAATACGCACATGGGAGAGATGTGCTGAAACAACAGCATTGTCAACTTGACTCATAATGTGTCCGATTTGAATTTAAATATTTAAAAATTAAGAATATTGGTTGGCTTCAGCCTGATACAGATCCATCGCATCATCCATGCTGATATTGGCAGGTGGCGGTGCAATCTGGACTGGCTTACCCTGATGATGCGCAGCCTTGGCAGCTTTGGATTTCACTTGGTATTCAATATGGATGACATCTTTGCCAAAATAATCGCGTAATTTCGCCAGCAGTTCGTCCTGTGGCGCGACTTTCCAATTCAGACCCAAGTGAACTTCCGCTGAAGCGTAGGGATAATCAACTTGTAATTGCATTGGAATATGATTACACATATCGACATTACAAAATGGAAGCAGAATCTTTTGTAAATCCTGACTTAGGGTCTTGGTCAAATATTCATGATTCAGTTTAATCTGGATGCTATTGGCACGTTTCTGACGAATATCATTCAGGCTGAACGCTTTGGTTAAACGTCCCATTGGACGGTCATAACCTTCACGTTCGTAGATTTCGCCTTCAATCACCACCACACGATCGGCTTGAATGACATCTTTAAAACGCTGGAAGCGTTCATGATTGGCAGAAACTTCTATACGTGCCGTACCATCATCTAGTGTCACCATCATCCGGTTCGGGAAGTTGGCAACATCGACCACCAGTCCGGCAAAGACCGTGGTGACTCCGCGACGTGTCGGGGTTAATTCGTTAATTCGTACTGGAATAAAGGATTTTAACTCTGGACGATAAACATCAATCGGGTGTCCGGTTAAATACAAGCCAAGGGTGTCTTTTTCGCCTTTAAGACGGACTTCATCTGACCAAGGTTTTACCGGTTTGGATGGTTTGCGCTGAACTTCTTCAACTTCACCAAATAAATCCATAATCCCGGTTTCACGATTACTTCGTGCCTGTTCGGCCGCTTGAACCGCTTCAGGTAATTGCGCCATGATACTGGCACGATCAATGCCTAAACAGTCTAAAGCCCCTGAACGGATGAGTGCTTCCAAAGTTCGTTTATTGATTTTTTTCAAATCAATACGATGGCAGAAATCGAATAAATCTTTGTAAGGACCATCCTGCAAACGTGAGTCAATCACCGATTGCATGGCTGCTTCACCCACGCCTTTAATTGCACCTAGGCCATAAACAATGGTTTTTTCATCACTGGCATGGAACTGGTAAAAAGACATGTTAATGGAAGGAGGGAACACTTCTAAGCCATTAATTCGGCAGTCATCAATCAAAAATACAATACTGTCGGTATTTTGCATTTCCGAAGTGAGTACCGCTGCCATAAATTCAGACGGATAATAGGCTTTTAACCATGCTGTCTGGTAAGCAACCAGTGCATAAGCGGCGGCATGCGATT
The DNA here is from genome assembly GCF_013004315.1 of Acinetobacter sp. ANC 5378. Taxonomy (NCBI): domain Bacteria; kingdom Pseudomonadati; phylum Pseudomonadota; class Gammaproteobacteria; order Moraxellales; family Moraxellaceae; genus Acinetobacter; species Acinetobacter sp. ANC 5378. The sequence continues at coordinate 34,143 of NZ_JABERK010000031.1, read as the reverse complement.
TGTTGAAACCATAGCCGGCAAATTTTTCCATATAGTCAAAGATATGGTTGGCGGTCGCCTCATCAATATCTTTTTTTGCGGCACCTTCAATAAAGATTTGACGCTGCTTGACCATTTCTTCAGGTTTCTTTTTACCCATGGCACGGCGTAGCATGTCCGCACCACCGAGGGTATAACCGGCACAGTACTGTGCAGCCTGCATTACCTGTTCCTGATAAACCATGATCCCATAAGTCGGTTCAAGTACGCCTTCCAATAATGGATGCAGATATTCAAACTCGCCACCATGCATACGATAGATAAAGTCGGGAATAAGATCCATTGGACCCGGACGGTATAAGGATACGAAGGCAATAATTTCTTCGAATTTGCTTGGACGCGCCTCTTTCAGCATTTTTTTCATGCCGACGGATTCAAACTGGAAGATCGCCGTAGTATTGGCATTTGCGAAAATTGAATAGGCTTTGGCGTCGTCTAGCGGGATATGCGCAATATCCACGGTTTTTTCCGGCCCAATGCGTTTATTAATATTTTGAATCGCATCTTCAATTACGGTCAGGTTACGCAGACCCAAGAAGTCGAACTTGACCAAACCGGCTGATTCAACATCATCTTTATCGAATTGTGCAACGCGGTTGGTACCATCCGCATCGCACATCACTGCTGAATAATCGGTAATTTTACCGGGTGCAATCACCACACCACCGGCATGTTTACCGGTATTACGGGTTATGCCTTCAAGTTTCAGTGCCATTTCCCAGATTTCAGCCGCATCATCATTGTCTGGATTAGACGGATTGGTGACGATATCTTTAAGCTGTGGTTCCATGTCGATGGCACCACGCAGGTCTACACCGAGCGGTTTGGTCGGGATCAACTTCGAGATACGGTCTGCAAGTCCGTAAGATTTACCCAGTACACGCGCGACATCACGGATGGCACCTTTTGCTGCCATGGTACCGAAAGTAGCAATCTGTGATACTGCATCACGGCCATAATGACGGGCCACATAGTCAATAACCCGGTCACGACCTGCAATACAGAAGTCGATGTCAAAGTCGGGCATTGAGACACGTTCAGGGTTCAAGAAACGTTCGAACAGCAGGTCATAACGCAGTGGGTCAAGATCGGTAATTTTCAGGCTATAGGCCACCAGTGAACCCGCACCTGAACCACGGCCCGGACCTACCGGTACGCCATTATTTTTAGACCACTGGATGAAGTCCATCACGATCAGGAAGTAGCCCGGGAACCCCATGTTCAGGATCGTCCCGATCTCGTAAGCTAGACGTTCATCGTATTTTTTACGAATTTCTGGCCAGTCTTCATCGCGTTTTTCAACGGGATAAAGAAAGTTCAAGCGTTCTTCCAAGCCTTGTTTAGAAATATGTTCAAAGAAGGTATCAATGGTATGACCTTCTGGAATGGGAAAGTCGGGAAGGTCATTGAAGCCTAAACGCAAGCTGACATTACAGCGTTTGGCAATGTGGTAGGTGTTTTCAATCGCTGTTGGAATGTCTGAAAACAGTTCAGTCATTTCCTCGGCAGTTTTGAAATATTGCTCAGGACTGTAAGAACGTGGGCGACGGTTATCGCCGAGGACATAGCCATCAGCAATACAGACACGGGCTTCATGCGCTTCATAGTCAGTTTGTGCAATAAAATGCACATCATTATGTGCCACGACACCAATATTGTATTTTTGAGCCAGCTTAACCGCTCCTGCAATGAAACTTTCTTCATCTGGTCGGTCGGTACGGGTCAGGGCCAAATACACCCGATTACCAAATTTTTCAATCCATTCTTCTAGCAGTGCTTCAGCTTTTTGCGGGTTGGATGAATTGAGCATTTTTCCGACATCACTATGCATGCCTAACAGCACGATGATGTCTTGATTCTGTTCAAGCACCCATTCTTTTTTTACGCAAGGAATATCAAGCTGTTGACCTTCAATAAAGCCACGCGAAACAATTTCGGTCAGGCTGCGCCAACCTTTGTTGGTCATGGAAAGCAGGGTTGCTTTATGGTCTGCATCATTCAGGCGAATCACACTGCCCAGAATCGGTTTAATGCCTTTATCCAGGCATTTTTTATAAAATTTAACTGCGGCATGCAAGTTGGACAGATCTGTTAATGCCAAAGCGGGCATTTCATCATTCACTGCAGCTTTCATAAGATCAGGTATACGTACGATCGATTCCGTAATTGAAAATTCTGTATGTATACCAAGATGAACAAAGTGCATAAATGAGTCCCTGCAAAAACTGACGGCTATTTTAGCATGCTCTGAATGTGGGAATGGCTTAATATTTACCAAATTTCAAGTAGATTTTTGATCATAATATTGGTTATAGCTGATGTTTTAATTGATAAAATCAAAAAATGGATTCTTTTTAAGCAGAATATTTTTGCCAAATAAAAACCCTCTAAGCGAGGGTTTTAAAGATTTAAGATGACCAGTATTTATCTTAACTTGGCGAGCCATTCACCCATGGTCTGAACAATTTGCACCAAGAGTAAAAGCACAATCACGGTTAAAATCACTACGCTGGTATCAAAGCGTTGATAGCCATATGAAATCGCCAAATCACCAATACCACCGGCACCCACTGCACCCGCCATTGCGGTTGCACCAATTAAGCTAATGGTCGCGGTGGTTAAATTCAAAATCAGTGAACTGCGCGATTCGGGCAAAATAAACTTGAAAATAATCTGTAAAGGCGTGGCACCCATGGCTTGAGCCGACTCGACAATTCCTTCATTCACTTCAAGCAATGAGGTTTCAATCAGGCGACCCATATACGGACCAATGTAGATGGTCAGGGGAACAATCGCTGCCCATGTACCAATTGAAGTCCCGACTAAAAATTTGGTTAAGGGAATCACTGCAATGAGCAGGATGATGAAAGGTAGCGAGCGGAGGGCATTCACAATCGGGTTGAGAATATGATAAACCGCACGATTGGGAAGAATGCCTTCAGGTCGAGTAACCAATAAGATAATCCCTTGGATAAAGCCCCAAATTCCGCCAAACAGCATCGCGAAGAACACCATGTGAAAGGTTTCTTGCAAAGCTGTAACAAACTGGTCAATCGACAGGGAACTCTGCCAAAATGGGGCAGTCAGTTCAGTCAACCATTGTACGATTAAATCTCTCATACCTGATCTCCTGAATGTTCAACTTTTACGCCATTTTGTTCTAAAAATTCAATTGCTTGTTGAATAATTGCCGGATCACCTAACAATTGGATAAACATCTGTCCAATTACGGTGCCATTAATTTCAGTCATGTTGGCAAACAGGATATTTAAACTGATATCAAACTTCTTAATCACCGCTTGTACCACAGTTTCTTGAGCAGATTTGCCTAAAAACTGCAGGCAATAAATACTGTTATGATTCTGATTTTCGAGGTTCTTTAAAATATTGACCGGTAACTGTTGCTGAAGCACCGTTTGAATAAAGTTTTTGGTGGTTGGATGTTGCGGCTGACTAAAAATATCGAGGGTTGAACCGGTTTCAATCACTTTACCTTGTTCCATCACCGCGACATAATCACAAACCGTTTCAATCACATCCATTTCATGGGTGACCATCACAATGGTGATGTTCTGTTCTTTATTGATTTTTTTGAGTAAGGCTAAAACAGATTTGGTGGTTTGCGGATCCAGTGCGGAAGTTGCTTCATCACAGAGTAAAATTTTAGGATGATTGGCAAGTGCGCGGGCAATACCGACACGTTGTTTCTGCCCACCCGAAAGCTCATCGGGGAAAGCATCTTTTTTATGTTTGAGGTCAATAAACTCAAGTAATTCGTTTAAGCGTTTTTCACGTTCAGCCTTACTTACACCCAAAAGCTTCAGTGGCATTTCAATATTTGCCGCAACAGTTTTGGTTTGTAACAGGTTAAAGTGCTGAAAGATCATACCGATGTTTGCACGTTCTTGACGTAATGAGCGTGCATCCAAAGCGGTAAAATCTTTTTGATTAATAATCACCTGACCTTCATTCGGCCGTTCCAATAAGTTAATCAAACGAATTAAGGTGCTTTTACCTGCGCCACTATAGCCAATAATGCCAAAAATACTGCCTTCTGGAATTTCCAAATTAATTTGGTCCAGAGCGCGGATGGTTTGACCTTTTAGCTGATAGTGCTTTGAAATGTTTTTAAATTCAATCATATCGTCAAAAACTAAGCAGAAAATAAAAAACAGGCAAAGTCACTTTGCCTGTTTGGTTTGAATGATTATATTACTATTTTGTTTCAGTTAGATAACTAATTGGTTTATTTACATCAACCTTAGTACCACCAAATTTTTCTTGCACATATTTGTTCACAGCTTCGGTGTGATACAACGCACCAACTTTTTGTAGTAAAGGATCATCTTTACGTGATTCAGCAGTCGCTAAAATGTTTACATTTAACTTGGTGCTTTGGTCTACTGGCTCATAATAGATTGAATCTTTCAGTACGTTTAAACCACCCTCAAGCGCAAGTGTATTGCCTAAAACAATCGCATCCACTTCATCTTTTACGCGAACAGCAGTCGCCATTTGAATCGGTTTAATCACGATTTTTTTAGCATTTTCAGTAATGTCGTTTGGAGTGCCTGTTGCAGGGTCAAAGTTGGCTTTAAGCTTTAACAGACCTGCAGATTGAAGAAGCAATAGGGCACGTGCTTCATTGGCTGCATCGTTTGGAATGGCAATGGTTGCACCATTGGCAAATTCTTCAACTTTTTTTACTTTACTTGAGTAGATACCCATTGGCTCAAGATAAGTAGTAGAAACCGGGGCAATCTTGTCTTTATTCGATGCATTGAATGCTACCAAATACGCATAAGACTGGAATGCATTGATATCAACTTCTTTGTTGGCAACAGCGGTATTCATAGCAACATAGTCAGTGAAGTTTTTCACTTCAAGTTTGATACCTGCTTTTTTGGTTTCAGGCAATGTCGCAATATAACGCCAGATGTCTGCATCTGAACCCGTTGATGCCATCACTACAGTTTGTTCTTTTGCTGTATCATTTTTTGCCGCGTCAGTTGCAGGTGCTTCTGGTTTAGAGCAACCTGCCAAACCAACAGTTAGGCCTAAAACAAGTCCAAGGAGCTTTTTCATGTGTTCATCCCAGGTAAATTTAATTTTGGCTTTAAATTTACGAATCATTTATTAGAGAGATTAAAATCAAGCTTGAATCAGTAAATACTGATTAATGTATACGACTTTAAATAGACCTGAAATTCAATGCAATCAGAGATCAGTCGCATAAGCAAATAAATGTAAAACTGTGAACAGCAAGTCGCTGTATTCAAAGCAGCTTTAATAATTCAAGCTATCTTTAAATTTGCATAATCATAACAATTTTTTGTTATGCATAATAGTGATTATAAATCTTACTCTTAGCTTTATTTTTCATAACAAAGATTAGGGTTTTAATAAAATAACTCATAAAACAATAGATTAAGTTTATTGAAATTAATAAAACTGATATTTAAGCGTTTTTTTCTTCTATATAAGATTTTTGAAAATACAAAGATGAAAAATGGATAAGTGAAAATTCTAAACTTCTTTTTTTATCTTAACGCTCTAGGTCTTTGTTCTTAGGGTTTTTATGAAGTGTTGTGGGATGAATTCAGGAAAAAACGGCATAGTGAGTTTATTAATGAAGCAATAATAGAGGTGAGAGGGGAAGCAAGTTTTTTATACGAAATATTGTTTCGAAGAGTTTGTGAATTATTCAGCAAATAAATGCTTTGAGAAATCAGCGAAAACTCAAAAAGATTATTTTTTAAACAAAGTTGTTAGCAATTTTCCAAGCTGGTCTTTTACTGTTTTTTAGGTCGATCTATTTTTTAAATATATGAAATACAAAGTATTTTTATAACAGATTTTTTTTAGTTATTTAAAAACATGAGCTTAAGCTTTATTTGAAGGTGGAAGTGTGGCTGACTAGGTTTTTAGTGTGAAATATGAACTTCTTGAAATCATAATTAGATTTTAAAACTAGTGAGCATAAAACATATTAAAAAAGCCCACGAAAATGTGGGCTTTTTAGGCTTAATCTATTCTTTAAAAGAATTAAGCATTTTCACGAGCAATCGCACGGTAACCAATATCTTTACGATATTGAACGCCGTCAAAAGTCACTTTTTCACAAAGCTCTAATGCTTTTGCTTGCGCTTCGCCAATCGTGTTGCCTAATGCTGTAACGCATAGAACACGACCGCCAGCAGTCACAACTTCGCCATTGGCATTGGTCGCTGTACCTGCATGGAATACTTTGGCATCTGTCATTTCGGTGTTTAAACCAGAAATCACATCATCTTTGCTAGAAGTTTCAGGGTAGCCTCTAGATGCCAGTACGATACCGACAGTCTTGCGCTCATCCCATTCAGCTTCCGCAGGTAAGTTACCCGCAATACCCGCTTCAACCAGATCCACCAAAGATGATTTTAAACGCATCATGATTGGCTGAGTTTCAGGGTCGCCAAAACGACAGTTGAATTCGATCACTTTCGGTTGACCTTGTTCATCAATCATCAAGCCTGCATATAAGAAACCTGTGTACACGTGACCATCTGCTTTCATGCCATCTACAGTTGGACGCATCACTTCTTTCATGACACGATCAAAAACTTCTGGGGTCACAACAGGAGCAGGAGAGTAAGCACCCATACCGCCAGTGTTCGGACCTTGGTCGCCTTCAAAAATGCGTTTGTGATCTTGTGAAGTTGCCATTGGCAGGATGTTGTCGCCATCAATCATACAAATGAAAGATGCTTCTTCACCTGCAAGGAATTCTTCGATGACTACGCGTGAACCGGCATCACCAAATTTGTTGCCGGCAAGCATGTCATCAATCGCATCAAATGCTTCTTGATTGGTCATGGCAACGATCACACCTTTACCTGCAGCAAGACCATCGGCCTTGATTACAATTGGTGCACCATTTTTCTCAACAAATGCTTTAGCAGCATTAACTTCCGTGAACACATCATAAAATGCTGTTGGAATATTGTGACGTTTCAAGAAATGTTTTGCGAAAGCTTTAGAGCCTTCTAATTGAGCCGCAAATTGAGTTGGACCCCAAACTTTCACATCAGCTGCACGGCATGCATCCACAACACCATTGACTAGTGGTGCTTCTGGACCAACAATGACTAAATCAACCGCATTATTTTTTGCAAAGTCGATAATTGCAGCATTGTCTAAAATGCTTAAATTTACATTTTCACATTTATTTTCAGTTGCTGTGCCTGCATTGCCCGGAGCAACAAAGACTTTCGCGACTTTATCGTCTTGCGCGATTTTCCATGCCAATGCATGTTCACGACCGCCATTACCCAAAACTAAAATATTCATCGGTTCATACTCCATGAATCGAAAATGACATAAAGTCCTCAGCCTGAAAAGGAGAGGACTTTATGCAAGATTTAAAAATCTGTTTTATTTGACATGAATGACGTTGTCATTACATTTTTAATCCATCAATTAGTGACGGAAATGACGCATGCCAGTGAATACCATTGCGATACCAGCTTCATCAGCTGCTGCAATGGTTTCTTCATCACGCATAGAACCACCCGGTTGGATAATGCATTTGATACCTGCTTTCGCAGCGTTATCAATACCATCACGGAATGGGAAGAATGCATCCGATGCCATTACAGCACCTTCAACCACTAGACCAGCATGTTCAGCTTTGATTGCAGCAATACGAGCAGAGTTTACGCGGCTCATTTGACCTGCGCCCACACCAATCGTTTGACGGTTTTTCGCATAAACAATTGCATTTGATTTCACGTATTTCGCTACTTTCCAAGCGAAGATCATGTCATCAATTTCTTGTTCAGTTGGCGCACGTTTGGTAACTACTTTAAGATCATCTTTAGTGATCATGCCCAAGTCTTGGTCTTGAACCAGTAAACCGCCATTTACGCGTTTATAATCAAGTTGCGATTGACGTGCATCAATAGCTGGAAGTTCGCCACATACAAGTACGCGTACGTTTTTCTTCGCGCCAGTCACTTCAAGTACGCCATCAGCAATACTTGGTGCAATGATCACTTCAACGAATTGACGATCAACAATGGCTTGTGCAGTTGCTACGTCTAATTCACGGTTGAATGCAATGATGCCGCCGAATGCAGATTCAGGATCTGTTGCATATGCAAGATCATAAGCCGCTTGAATGCCGTCTAAAGATACTGCAACGCCACATGGGTTAGCATGTTTAACAATCACACAAGCAGGTTTCGAGAATGATTTAACACATTCAAGCGCTGCATCTGTATCTGCAATGTTGTTATAAGAAAGTTCTTTACCTTGAAGTTGTTTCGCAGTTGAAACAGAAGCTTCAGTTGCAGTACTTTCTACATAGAATGCAGCAGATTGATGCGGGTTTTCACCGTAACGCAAATCTTGTGCTTTGTTCAATTGAGTGTTGAAAGTGCGGGCAAATTTGTCTGCCTGACCTTCTTCTTTACCTACGCGAGCGCCAAGGTAAGAAGCGATCATGCCATCGTATTGCGCAGTATGTTCAAATGCTTTAACTGCCAAGTCGAAACGAGTTTCATAAGATAACGCACCGTTTGCTTTCATTTCAGCAATTACAGTGTCGTAGTCAGAAGCATTAACCACAATACCTACAGAGGCATGGTTTTTCGCAGCAGCACGAACCATCGTCGGACCACCGATGTCGATGTTTTCAATCGCATCAGCCAATGAACAGTTCGGTTTAGCAACGGTTGCAGCAAACGGATAAAGGTTAACAACCACTAAATCGATGGCATCGATGTTGTGTTCTTGCATTACCGCTTCATCTAGACCACGGCGAGCTAAGATACCCCCATGAATTTTTGGATGGAGTGTTTTAACACGACCATCCATCATTTCCGGGAACCCAGTGTGCTCTGAAACTTCCACTACAGCGATATTGTTGTCTTTAAGCAACTTATAGGTACCGCCAGTAGATAAAATTTCTACCCCAAGAGCCACGAGGTTTTTAGCAAATTCAACGATCCCTGATTTATCAGATACAGAGATTAAAGCGCGTTTAATAGTCATGATTTTCGTCAACAATATTAAAGGTCTAGATTAAAACAGCAGGCAAAATATAAGATAAAAAAAATGCCCACGGTAACCGTGAGCATTTTATCATTTATTCACTCATTAAACCGTGAGCTTTCAACTTTTTACGTAAAGTACCACGGTTCAATCCGAGAATCTCAGCAGCGCGTGTCTGGTTACCACGCGTATATTCTAGAACTACAGATAGAAGAGGTTTCTCCATTTCTGCCAGCACCATGTCATATACCTGAGAAGGTTGCTCGCCTTGCAATTGTGCAAAATAATGGCGAACTGCGCGATCTACGTGAATACGAAGAGCGACATCAGATTGTGCAGTAAAAATAGGAGATTTGCTATTCATGCGAATTAATCCGAAAAATCAAATATCACTTGGGTAAAGGGATATATAAAAGTGGTCTAAAATTTAAATTCCGTTTTAGGTCCTAAAACGGAAGTTCTAAAAACTTGTACATTTAGCTTGCCACAACTCGACGTTTTTGATCGAAAATTAAGCGTAACAATAGTTTAATATTTGTTACCGACCAAAATCAAAACAAAAAAATCTACTCAATACGCATTATCAGGATAAAGCGCATATAAGCTAAACTATAATTGTTGTGAAAATAGTGAGGAGTTTGCAGCACAAAGCTTTCGTGGCGCGTATGATAGCATTGTCTAAGAAAAAGTGAGCAAGAAAACTGCATTTTTTTTACATTTTTTTGCGTTTTTTAATAGTTTTTTTCAATATTAAGGTCGAATTATTTCCAAACTATAGGTATCAAAGCTTTTACGTTCCACAGGAAGGCTAAACTTAAATTTAAAAGGACTATTTTGTGGAATTCGTTGTATTCCTGTAAGGCTGTCAATCAAATATTCAGAAGGCTGGAAAGAATAAGAAGAAATAATTTCTCCATTATCTTTTAAATTCACCTTGATAATCGGCAGGGCTAAACTTTTGGAATGGTAGTTGATGAGCTCACCGGTAAATTGGGTCTCTTTCTTCGAAATTTTTTTTATTTTAACTTTATTGGTTGATATAAGGCGATAATTCTGTTCCATCGCAGAACACTTGAATGTCTGGCATGCGGTATTAAATAAAGCACTAAACACAGGACTATTGTTTAAAATTTTCGGGTTAAACCAAAAAAACTGAAAAATAAGTAAACTAATCAAACATAAATTTACAACACCCCATAAAACATAGTTCCAGGAGCTTTTTTTGTCCTCTTGTTCTGATTTTTCAGACCAATTAAGAGCAGGGTAAGTTCCAATCGGTTCTGTGCTGAAATAATTTAAATTGTTGAGATAGGTTTTTAAATCAATATTGGAATTTTCTACTTTCCGATCGAAAATATCTAGTAAATGTTGTTCTGGGTGCTGATCTGCCATAAAGGTCGCAGCGCTCGTCTCATTGGATTGAGGTTTTTTATTGTCAAGATTTGAAGAGGGAGTCGATGTAGTAGAAGAAGATTGCTCTTTTTCTACTACAAGATGCGTTAACGCATTAAAATTTGTCGAACATTTTGCGCAACAAACCATGCCGCTAGCAACTGTCAGTTGAGCCACGGAGACTTTATACTTGGTAAAACAGTTCGGGCAGTAGGTTTGTTTTTCGCTCATAGTCTATTCAAAATTTTAATGGGTCGTTTGGCGTTTTCCCGAAATTCGGCACCAATGTTTTTCGCGTTTTTCGACTTCGAGTATATCAAAAAACTCAGAATAAACACTAGAAACATCAGCAACTTGCTCTTCTAATATGCCAGCAAGTGCGAACTCTCCCTCAGATTTAATTAAAGTTGCGAATTCAGGCGCAAGTGCCATGAGCGGGCCGGCAAGAATGTTTGCGACAAATACATCTGCTTTTTGAGTTTTAAACTCTTCATTGAATTCATCCGGCAAACCAACAAATAAGTTCTCTAGTACACCATTCAATTCAGCATTTTGTTGGGTAGCTAAAACAGCTTGAGGGTCAATATCCGTGGCATATACTTTTTTGGCACCTAATAAGAGTGCAGCAACGCCTAAAATGCCTGAACCACAACCATAATCGATGACAATTTTATCTTTAACATCAGTTTTACCGAGCCATTGTAAGCACAAGAAAGTACTTGCATGGTTACCGGTACCAAATGCCAAACCTGGATCTAGTTTAAGATTCACAGCCTCTGGATCAGGTGATTCCATCCATTCAGGTACGATCCAGAATTTATCCGCGATTTGAATCGGCTCGTACGCATCCATCCAGGTACGTTCCCATTCTTGGTCTTCAAGAAATTCATGGCGTAATGGCGCTTCAGGCATTTGTGCTGTAATAAATGTCTTTAAAGCATCAACATCAATTTCTTCGCCTTCTTCTTGGGCATAGATGCCAGTCACAATGACTTTATTCCAAAGTGGAGTTTCACCTGGAAGTGGTTCAAGTAAGTCCTGATTTTCAGCATCATCTAAAGTTACGCTAACGGCACCTAATGAACTGAGTAGGGTTTCAGTAAAATCGACTTGAGCTTGATCAACGGTAATATGAATTTGTAACCACTTCACGGAGATAACCTAAATTTGTGTTTTTAAAAATAGCATTGTAACGGAACTCAGGCTTAAACAACTATATATTGATAAAAACTATCCTGAAAATAAAAGGACGTATATGAACCAGTCTTTTATTTGAACCCAATGAATTAATTCGCTACGGCATGTGGCTGGGGTGCGAATTTATTGAGTAACATGCCAAATGCAGCGGCAAAAACATACATGAAAATTGAATACACTGCAGCAGGCATAGCAATGGTAGAGCTTGCCATGATGGTAAGGGCAATCGTCATGGCAAGTGTGCTGTTATGAATGCCAATTTCAAAGGCACAGGCACGTGCTTGAGCGTTATGAATACCCAGCAAGCGCGGTACAAAATAACCAATCATCAAGCTACATAAACAGAATAAAACCGTCGCCAAGCCTACTTGCGCTAAATAGTCCAAAATTTGATGACGTTCTTTCGCGACTGCACCAATAATAATGAGCACCAGAAAGCTCACCGCAAAAATACGTAGCGGTTTATTCAGTTTTGCCGTGAAGTGGGGCGCATAGTGTCGAATCAGCATGCCAATACAGACGGGGATGATAATAATGGCAAACACTTGCAGTATTTTGCCAAGTTGCAAACTAATTTGTTGTCCATCATTCATAAAGTATTGAATGGAAAAATTGACAATAAAAGGCAGGGTAAAAGCGGCAATCACTGAATTGATCGCGGTTAAAGTGATGTTTAGGGCAATATCACCTTTAAAAAGATAACTAAACAGGTTGGCTGTACTTCCGCCGGGGGATGCGGCAAGTAGCATTAAGCCTACAGCAAGAAGGGGCGAAAGTGCTAAAACTTTACAAATGATAAATGCAATGCTGACTAAAACAACCAATTGGCAAAACAGGGCAATGAAAACGACCTTGGGTTGCTGGGTTACGCGGGCAAAATCTTTAAGTGTGAGCTCCAGCCCTAAACCAATCATAATGATGGCAAGTGCTAAAGGTAATAAAATAGTGATGATTCCTGAATCCATTCGAAATCTCCTTTTCTTTGTTCGTTCTTTTTTTGATTAGACTAAGTTTTCTTGTACTGATTTTTACTAAATTGAATACTACTAAGTGTATAGCGGATAAATAAAGAATATGGAATAGCGAGAATTGACCGTTGATCAGTGCAACTCTAATTGCCTGAAGTTGCTTTAATCTTTCTGGGTGGGCTGAAAGTAATTGAGCGGTGGAATTATTATTTTACTTAGATCTGATTCATATTACAGGGTATGCCTAAGGGATCAATTGCAGCTATGAATCAGATATTTATTTAATCATTGAGGATTTTGGGATTTTCTTCTTTAAGTACAACTGGGCGTCTTGTTAAAATATAGCCAAATATAAAAGCAAAAACATACATAAAAATAGAATAGATGCCTGCAGGTAAGGCGATGGTGGTACTAGATAATACGGACAGTGCAATCGTCATTGCAACTGAGGTGTTATGAATGCCGATCTCAAAGGTACATGCACGTACTTGTCTATCAGATACCCCCGCCAGATGCGGTATAAGATAGCCAACCAATAAACTGGTAAAACAAAAAAGTGCAGTTGCAAGTCCAATATCGGCAAAATATTCAACGATGTTTAAACGTTCTCTATATAAGGCATAAAAGAAAATTAAGAATAAAAACAGTACGGAAAATAATCGCATGGGTCTATTTAGTCTTAACGCAATGTTGGGTGCAATTGAACGAATAAACATTCCCAAACAAACCGGGATGAAAACAATTAAAAATACTTGGGTGATTTTTTCAGTCGGCATCCCAATTTTTGGATGCTCACCTAGAAAATAACGAATCGACAGATTTACGATAAAAGGTAGCGTAAAAGTACAAATCAGGGAGTTGATCGTGGTGAGAGTGAGATTAAGTGCCACATCACCTTTGAAAAGATAGCTGATTAAATTTGCAGTTGGCCCGCCTGGTGAAGCGGCAAGTAGCATCAGGCCCACGGCTAAAAGCGGTGGAAGTTTTAACAGGATACAGATTAAAAACGCGATCAGGACCAGAACGATCAATTGTGTAAATAGAGCTAGAAAAATAACTTTAGGATGGCGTTGTACGCGAAGAAAATCTTTAACCGTAAGTTCTAGCCCTAATCCAGTCATCATGATGGCAAGCGCTATAGGTAAAAAAAAAGTAAATAGCCCCGAATCCATGGAATATCCTTTTTATATTTTTATCCTTAATATGTTTTGAGTTTAAACAAGTTTGTTAAATTAGCAATATGCAAAACGGGTAAAAGTAATCCTTTTACCCGTTAATAATTTGAATAAAATGAGTGTTTTATACTCATTGTTGAGACGGAAGTTTAGGTTGGGGTTACATTTGTGGTTGAGTTTGCATTTGATGTTGCATAGGGGGTGGAGACTGCATTTGGGGTTGCATTTGTGGCTCAGATTGCATTGGAGATTGCATTTGTGGCTCAGACTGCATTGGAGGTTGCGAAGTAGGTCGAGGTGCCATAAATCCTAAAGCACATTTACCTTTCATCTCAGTACCATTTACAGTTGCCATTTTAGCATTCATATCTCCACTACATGCATTCATCAACTCTGCTTCATCTCCACTCACTGAAGCATTTTTGCCGGAAGGGAAGAATTGAGGTTCACAAGTACCATTCCAGATAATACCGCGATATGCAAAACTGACTGGCGCACCTTGGCTCTTACCTTTACACACCTTTTGGTATCTTTGAGCATCATATACTTTTTCGACTTTATCATTTGCTGAGGCTGCAAATGGTGCGAGACATAAACCACAGAGGATGGATGAGAGCAGGAAATTCTTATTCATCTTTTATACCTTATTTGTAATGTAACCAACCTATAGCTTAAAAAACAACCAGAATAAAACAATGCCAATCACGTAAATTTTTGCCAACTAAGTGTTTTGTTTCTATAGTAAATCTGCAAAGCATGATTACATTTCAGCTTTTTATGCCGAGCTTAGCAATCCTGTCTTCATTGATAAAATCAACTTATTTTGTCAACTTATCTTTCCAAGTTTTGATATAATACTCCGTCATTCTTTTTTATCTCTCAAACCATTATGCATTATCCTAAAGTTTACGATGTCATTGTTATCGGTGGCGGTCACGCAGGTACCGAAGCAGCACTTGCTGCAGCGCGTATGGGTCGCCAGACTTTGCTCTTAACTCATAACATTGAGACTTTAGGGCAGATGAGCTGTAATCCTGCCATCGGTGGTATTGGTAAATCGCATTTAGTCCGTGAAATTGATGCTTTAGGCGGTGCCATGGCACTTGCTGCCGACAAAGGCGGTATTCAATTCCGTATTTTAAACTCACGTAAAGGTGCAGCAGTACGTGCAACACGTGCGCAAGCAGACCGTGTTCGTTTTAAAGCTGCGATTCGTGAAACTCTAGAAAATCAAGCCAATTTAGATATTTTCCAGCAAGCAGCTGATGATTTGATTGTGGAAGGCGATACCGTTAAAGGTGTTGTGACTCAAATGGGTATTCGCTTTGATGCGAAAACGGTTGTATTGACGACGGGTACCTTCCTGGGTGGTGTGATCCATGTCGGACTTGAAAAATCTAGCGGTGGTCGTGCGGGTGATCCGCCATCAATTTCGTTGGCTGCGCGTTTACGTGAATTGAATTTACCAGTCGGACGCTTAAAAACAGGTACACCGCCACGTATTGATGCACGTTCAGTGGATTTCTCGGTGATGACGCCGCAGCCGGGTGATTTCCCATCTCCGACCATGTCATTCATGGGCGATGCATCTATGCATCCGGAACAAGTGAACTGCTATATCACGCATACCAATGAACGTACGCACGAAATCATCCGTGGCGGTTTAGACCGTTCACCGATGTATACAGGTAAAATTGAAGGTGTGGGTCCACGTTATTGCCCATCAATTGAAGATAAAATCCATAAATTTGCCGATAAAAATTCTCACCAGGTATTCCTTGAGCCAGAAGGCTTAGATACGCATGAACTTTATCCAAATGGTATTTCGACTTCTTTACCATTCGATGTGCAGTTTGAATTGGTTCGTTCAATCCGTGGTATGGAGAATGCGCACATTCTTCGTCCGGGTTATGCCATCGAATATGATTACTTCAATCCACAAGCATTGAAATTTTCGCTTGAAACTAAAGCGATCAATAATTTGTACTTTGCCGGTCAAATTAACGGTACCACCGGTTATGAAGAAGCCGGTGCACAAGGTTTGCTTGCAGGCTTGAACGCAGCACGCCGTGCTTGGGATCAAGAACAATGGTCACCAAAACGTGATGAAGCATATATGGGTGTGCTTGTCGATGACTTGATTACACTCGGGACTAAAGAACCGTACCGTATGTTTACCTCACGTGCCGAATACCGTTTGATGTTGCGTGAAGACAATGCCGACCAACGTTTAACTGCAATTGGCCGTGAAATGGGCTTGGTTGATGATACGCGTTGGGCAGCTTACTGTGAAAAAATGGAAGCCGTTGAGAAAGAAACCGGTCGTTTACAGCACTTATGGGCTGCACCAAATAATCCAATGGGTAAAAAATTCGTTGAGATGACGGGTGCGGATTTAAGTAAAGAATGTAGTGCGATTGATTTGCTTAAACGTCCAAATATCAGTTTTGCTCAAATTGCAGAATTAACCAATTCTGAAGTGACGCCATTTGTCGGTGAGCAAATTGAAATTGCAGTGAAATATGCCGGTTACATCAACCGTCAACATGAAGATGTTGCGCAAATGAAGCGTCTGGAAGAAACACGTATTCCTGCCGATTTTGACTATGACATTGTTTCTGGTTTATCTCGTGAAATTACCTTGAAGTTGAAAGAGGTACGTCCTGAAACTTTGGCGCAAGCCAGCCGTATTCCAGGTGTTACACCTGCTGCGGTACAGCTCGTCATGATTACCATTCGTAAGAATGCACAAGCTAAAAAATCTGCTTAAGATTTTAAAGTTAAAAAGCCCGTGAAATGCGGGCTTTTTTATCGCCTAATTTTCATGAATCAATTCTGACTATGATTTCATCATTAATAACTACTATAAATATAAGTATTTGAAAATAAATTAAAATTAATACAATTAATATTTAAAAAGTCTATTTGTTTAATCTTTTAAGTCTAATTTGATAGCTCTTTACTATTTTAAAGCCATGAAATCCGACTATTGTCGTGGTATTTCTATCGAACGATTGCACAGAGAATAGTGAGATGAATCGTTATTGTAAAAACGATTTGTATACTATTGATGGAGATCAATCATGGCACAAACACACACAGGGAAACTACAAAAAATCTTAACGATATTTTTGTGTTTTTGGGTCGCATTTTTTGAAGGTTTCGATCTTCAAGCACCGGGTATAGCCGCTAAAGGAATTGCAGCGACATTCGGTTTGGATCAAGTTCAGATGGGCTATGTCTTTAGTTTAGGCGTATTTGGAATGCTGTTTGGAGCATTCTTTGGTGGGCGTATTGCTGACTATTTGGGACAAAAGAAAGTCCTGATGTTATCTATTGGTATTTTTGGTATTTTCATGTCGCTGACTGCAATTGCGCCAAGCGTCGAAGTTTTATATGCAGCACGTTTCTTTACTGGACTTGGGCTGGGGGCAGCAATGCCGACCATGATTTCAGTGGTGGGTGATGAAGCGACGGAAGCCAATCGTGGCAAGTTAAATAGCTTGATGTATTGTGGTTTACCTGTAGGCGCGATCTTTGTTGCCGGTCTGGCAATTTTATTGCCTGAGATTCAATGGCAAACCTTGTTCCTGATTGGTGGCTTAACGCCCTTAGCGCTTATTCCATGTATGGCGTTTATTTTAAAAGACAAGCCAAAAATGGCTGCTGTCGTTCAGATGCCTACTGAATCTGTTCCAGGAATGGCACAAGTATTATTTAAAAACCAGCAGTATAAGAACACTTTGCCACTTTGGGTGGGTTTTTTCTTTACCCTGATGATCAATTATATTTTGATTAGCTGGTTGCCTAACTTGTTGATGGAACAAGGGCTGTCTAAGCAAGAAGCATTCAGCATTATGCTGATTTTCCAAGTCGGTGCTGTGATAGGTACCCTAGGTTTGGGTTACTTGCTGGATCGTTTAAAACTCTGGCAGATGGCAGTGATTATTTATAGTGGTTTATTTGTTGCCTTGAGTCTGTTATTCACGACAACCTCTATTCCAATGTTGGTTCTGGCGGGTGTAATGGGCGGGATCTTCTCAACCGGGGGGCAGTCGATTCTGTACGGTATTTCGCCAATCTTCTATTCGGGTGCAGGTAAGGTGACCGGTGTGGGCAGCGCGATTTCTCTGGGACGTTTGGGTGCAATGACTGGACCATTACTTACCGGAAAAATCTTGGCACTCGGTTTGGGAACCACCGGTATTTTAGTGGCGAGTTTACCGGCAGTAGTCATTTCGGCTGTGGCGGTCACTGCGTTATCGCGTTATAAATCTGCGCATAAATAAAATCCTGATCTTAAAAAATATGAGCTTTAAAACATGATTTAAAAAAGGGAATCTTCAGATTCCCTTTTTTATTGCAAATCTTGCTTGGAAAAAATAAAGTCATCTAAATAATTTGCTAAAATGGGCGTATAGCAAACAGACTTATTTTTATATGGCTTATCAACTTATTCCATTATCCATTCAAGCAACGGACAACATTCAGTGTCCCCATTGTCAACAAAACGTCATTAATTGGGCTGAAGAGCAGTATGTACAGCCCTGTGAACATACCTTATTTATTGCCATGGATATCGGTTTTGAATATATGACCGATGAATTTGAGCAAACCATGTCACGTTCGGTTGATGATCTGCATGCTAATGATGATCAGGTAAATATGTTTGCAGAAATCACGCAATCCACTTATCCCAATTATTTGATTTTTCAATCTGATTTGGGCATAGCAGGATATTCTCGTTATGTCGGTTTTACGGCATAAATAGAATCTAATATAAAAGCTCCCGAAGGAGCTTTTATATTTTGTAGTACTAAAAAAGTTTAGTTCTCGATGACTTCTTCTTCAACATCATCATCTGCCGTGTCCATGCCTAGTTCTTTGAGCTTGCGAGTCAGGGTATTACGTCCCCAGCCGAGCAATTCAGCAGCATGGCGTTTACGACCACGGGTTTGTTGTAAAGCGGCAGTAATCAGAGTGCGTTCAAACATGGGTGTGGCAATGTCCAAAATCTTCATTTCACCGTTTTTAAGCTTTTGGATCGCCCATTGAGCCAATAATTCATCCCAGTGATGCAGTGAAACACGATCAAAATTACTGTGTGGTTGGGCTTCATCACCCGAACGTTGAATTGGAATTTGTTTCAATTCAGACGGTAAATCTTCAGGGTAAACCTCACGTCCAGTAATCATGACTGTAAGCCAGCGACAGGTATTTTCTAACTGACGGACGTTGCCTTGCCAGGGTAATTGTTGCATGTACTCTTGGGTTTCTGGACGCAAGATTTTAGGATTCACCCCTAATTCTTTACCAGCGCGTGCCAAGAAGTGCTGCGCCAACATTGGAATGTCTTCACTACGATGGGCCAGTTTTGGAATGTGAATACGGATCACGTTCAGGCGATGATATAAATCTTCACGGAAGCGACCATCATGAACCAGTTTTTCCAAGTCTTGGTGAGTTGCTGCGACTATACGCACATCCACTTTGACCGGGATATGACCACCGACACGATAGAATTCACCATCTGCCAAGACACGCAGTAAACGTGTTTGGGTTTCAAATGGCATGTCCCCAATTTCATCTAGAAATAAGGTACCGCCATTGGCCTGTTCAAAACGACCTTGACGTTGCGAGTTGGCTCCGGTAAATGCGCCTTTCTCATGACCGAAAAGTTCAGTTTCAATCAGGTCTTTTGGAATAGCAGCCATATTTAAGGCAATAAAAGGCTTGCTGCTACGTGGCGAATGGCGATGCAGGGCATGTGCAACCAGTTCTTTACCTGTACCAGATTCACCATTAATCAGTACGGTAATATGCGACTGTGACAAACGGCCAATTGCACGGAAAACTTCCTGCATTGCAGGTGATTCACCAATGATTTCGGTCGTTTGAATAGGCGGTGCTGTTTTTGCAGATTCTTGTTGTTGTAACTTGGCAATATGCAAAATTGCACGATTCACCAATGCCAATGCTTCATCAATATCGAACGGTTTTGGTAAATATTCAAAAGCACCGGTTTGATAGCTGGATACCGCAGATTCCAGGTCTGAATGAGCGGTCATAATAATGACAGGCAAATCCGGATGGCTACCTTTCACTTTACCCAAGAAAGTGAGACCGTCGATTCCCGGCATGCGGATATCTGTCAAAATTACATCAGGCGCATCTATATTAAGTTGATCGAGCGCAGATTGTGCTTCTTCAAAACTGGTAACGTCAAAACCTTCTTCTTTGAATGTTTTTTCCAGTACCCAGCGCATGGCGCGATCATCATCAATTACCCATATTTTATTTCGCGACATGGTTAAACTCCCAAGGTAAATATAAGCTAAAGACTGTTTTTCCTGGAACTGATTGGCATTCAATCATTCCGCTATGTTGATGCATAATATTCTGTGCAATGCTCAAACCGAGCCCTGTGCCTTTAGCACGTCCTGTGACCAGTGGATAAAACACCGATTCTAAAATTTCTTCCGGTACACCCGGGCCATTGTCTTCAATATCAATACGAACAGCAGAGCGCTTTAACACACCATTAATGGTGACTAGACGCTGAATCCGTGTTCGCAAAATAAGTTCAGGCTGATGGTCTACAAAGAATTCTTTATTTTCCATCATGGCTTGGACTGCATTTACACTAATGTTGAGCATGACCTGAATCAGTTGATCGCGGTCTGCCATGACATCGGGTAGAGACAAATCATAGTCACGGGTGATTTTGATTTTCTTTTTAGTTTGATTGGTAATGAGTGAGCGCACGCGTTCGAGTGGCTCATGTACATTGACTAATTCATAGCTTGGCAATTGGCGCGAGCCGAGCATGGTGTCCGCCAGGTTACGTAAACGATCCACTTCACTAATGATAATGTCAGTGAATTCTGAATATTGAGGATCATTTAAGCTGCGTGCCAGCAATTGGGTTGCACCACGGATGCCGCCTAAAGGATTTTTAATTTCGTGCGCCACACCACGAATCAGCTGTCGTGCAACCTGGTGTTGTTGAATCAGGTTTTCTTCTTTAGAGATTTTCAACATCCGATCAATCGGATTTAATTCTATCAGTAGAAGCGGGTGATACGGCTTTTGAGCGTTTATTTGTGAAACAGTATAATCCACATGGATATCTTTAAAGTTGACACTAATGGTGGCTTCACGACGGGTATAAGGCTGTCCTGTGACGAAAGTATTCAATAACGCTTCTTCGGTATTAAACTCATCATCAGGCATATGCAGTAAATTTAAGACGGGTTGACCTGAAGCACGCAGCAAACTGATGTCAAACAAAGCTTCACAAGAAGAATTTAAATAAAAAATATTCAGCTGGCTATCGACCAGTAAAATGGCGGTGGTTAAGTTATCCACTAAAAGGCGATAGTCGATCCCGGCGGGTTGATCCATTAGCGAAAGCATCCTGTATTAAAATAGCGCAATGGCATCTGCACTTCTTGTCATTTCTCCCTGTTATGGGACATTCAACGAGTTAAACGTTGTCGAAATAAAGCAAAATGCACGCCAACTTTGAGCACGTGTGGAAATAAAAATTCTGACGCTATAAAAGTGTGCTTTTTGTTGTTTGATTACAGAATTTACATAGCATAGTAAAGGAAATAAAAATATTAGTGAACCAAAATGGTGCATTTAAAATATTTGGTAAAAATATAGGCATATTTTGGTGCGTGATGCAAAGAGTCGGCTTTCTACCTATTTTTATGATCGGAAAAGACATACAATACGCGGATTATAGTGGAGTGCAGATTCATGAAATCCCCCAAAGTCGGTTTCGTTTCTTTAGGTTGTCCTAAGGCATTGGTAGATTCTGAACGAATTTTAACTCAGTTAAAGACTGAAGGTTATGATGTAGCATCGGATTATGATGGTGCTGATTTAGTTGTTGTGAATACGTGTGGTTTTATTGAATCTGCCGTACAAGAATCGTTAGATGCAATTGGTGAAGCCATGAGCGCAAATGGTCGTGTCATTGTGACCGGTTGTTTGGGTAAAGATGAAGACAAAATTCGTAAAATGCACCCGAATGTCCTTAAAGTGACAGGTGCCGCGGCATATCAAGAAGTGATGGAGGCCGTACACGAGTACGTACCTGAACCACCAAAGCATAACCCGTTTATTGACCTTGTTCCTGAACAGGGTATTCGTTTGACTCCTAAACATTATGCCTATTTGAAAATATCGGAAGGCTGCAACCATCGTTGTACATTCTGTATTATTCCAAGTATGCGTGGTGATCTGGTTTCACGTCCTGTGGGTTCTGTTTTAAGCGAAGCACAAGCGTTGAAAAAAGCCGGTGTAAAAGAAGTCTTGGTCATTTCTCAAGATACATCTGCCTATGGTGTAGATACCAAGTACAAGCTGGATTTTTGGAACGGTCAGCCGGTTAAAACCAAATTCTTCGACATGTGTGAAGCTTTAGGTCAACTCGGTATTTGGGTGCGTCTACATTACGTTTATCCATATCCACATGTGGATGCGGTGATTGACTTAATGGCACAAGGTAAAATCCTGCCATATCTAGACATTCCTTTTCAGCATGCCAGTCCGCGCATCTTGAAATTGATGAAGCGACCAGCCCATAGTGAAAATACGCTTGAACGTCTTAAACTTTGGCGTGAAAAATGCCCTGAATTGGTGATTCGTTCAACATTCGTGGTTGGCTTCCCGGGTGAAACTGAAGAAGATTTCCAGATTTTGCTTGAATGGCTCAAAGAAGCACAGCTTGATCGCGTAGGTTGCTTTACCTATTCACCTGTTGAAGGTGCGACAGCAAATGATCTTCCAGACCATGTGCCTGAAGAAATCAAGCAAGACCGTTATGAACGTTTCATGCAAGTACAGCAAGAAATTTCAGCAGCCAAACTGCAAAAACGTATTGGTCAAACCATGACAGTACTGGTTGATGATTTGGAAGATGAATTTCCGGTGGCTGTGGCACGTTCTTATGCAGATGCACCTGAAATTGATGGTAATGTCTTTGTAGAAGATATTGATAAGAGTCAAATTAAAGCCGGCGATTTGCTTGAAGTCGAAATTACCGATGCAGATGAATATGATTTATATGCGAAGTTAATTCGAGTCAAGTCTGCTTGATCTGTCATAAAAGTATACGAATAAAAGTTTAGATATTGGAAGATTCGGAGATTTCCTGATGTTGGATTCAAAAAAACCCCGTTATGCACGCATTTTGCTTAAGCTTTCTGGTGAGGCACTTGCAGGAAATAAGGACATGGGGATTGATGCACAAGTGCTTGATCAAATGTCTTTAGCGATTGCTCATTTGGTGGGTTTGGGTGTTCAAGTCGGTATCGTGGTTGGCGGTGGTAACCTGTACCGCGGTAGCCAATTGCAAAAAGATGGTTTGGTTGGTCGTGTAACAGGTGACCAAATGGGCATGCTTGCAACTGTTATGAACGGTTTGGCATTACGTGATGCTTTGGTACGCCGTAACATCAAAACCCGTTTAATGTCTGCTTTGCCAATTGGTGCAGTAGTTGAAGCGTATTCAAGCCGTGATGCCATCCGTCATTTGACTCAAGGCGAAGTGTGCGTATTTGTTGCGGGTACAGGTAATCCATTCTTTACTACTGACACAGCTGCTTGCTTGCGTGGTATTGAAATTGAAGCCAACTTGATCTTAAAAGCCACTAAAGTGGATGGCGTATATAATAAAGATCCAAGCAAATATGACGATGCGGTAAAATATGAAACACTTACATTTGACCAAGTGTTAGATGAAAAGTTAGGCATCATGGATTTAACTGCGATCTGCTTGTGCCGTGATCATAATGTGCCACTACAAGTATTCGATATGAATAAGTCGGGTTCATTGCTTTCAGTGGTTATGGGTGAAAAAGAAGGGACTCACGTTACCAATTAATGACGTGAGCCTGAAAGCTCTTTATACTACACGCTATTTAGTAATTATATCTCTTAGAATTAAGTAAGGAAGATCATATGATTAACGATCTTAAAAAAGACAGCGAAGACCGCATGAACAAGACTTTAGAGTCTTTAGAACATGGTTTTGCTAAAGTTCGTACTGGCCGCGCGCATCCATCAATCTTGAATGGTGTGATGGTTCCTTACTATGGCTCTGATGTGCCTTTAAACCAAGTGGCAAACGTGGGTCTTGAAGATTCACGTACATTGTTGGTACAACCATTTGAACGTACAATGGTTTCAGCAATTGATAAGGCTATTCGTGAAGCAGGTTTGGGTTTAAATCCGATTACTGCTGATGCGATTCGTGTGCCAATGGCTGCACTAACTGAAGAAACACGTCGTGACATGCAGAAAGTTGCACGCACTGAAGCTGAAAATGCCAAAGTTGCGATCCGTAACATCCGTCGTGATGTATTGGGCGACATCAAAGCATTATTGAAAGAAAAAGAAATTTCTGAAGATGATGATCGTCGTGCATCTGATGATATCCAGAAAATCACCGATAAATTTGTTGCTGAAGTGGACAAACGCCTTGCTGCGAAAGAAGCTGAATTGATGAAGGTCTAAGATTTAATGACCGTATCAGAAGACAGTTTACCTCTTCCAAAACATGTTGCCATCATTATGGATGGCAACAATCGTTTTGCAAAAAAAATGCAAATGCAAAAGGGTGCTGGACACCGTGAAGGGAAGAATGTCCTGGATCCGATTGTTGAGCACTGTAGAAAAAAACAAATTCAAGCGTTAACCGTTTTTGCATTTTCTAGTGAAAACTGGAATCGTCCTCAATTTGAGGTTGATTTACTCATGGCATTGTTAGAAGAAACAATCCATGAGCAACTGCCTCGAATGGAAAAATTCAATATTGCCTTACGTTTTATTGGTGATCGTTCTCGTTTATCTGCGCATTTACGTGAGTTGATGTTGCAAGCCGAACAAAGGACTGCTAAGTTCGACAGCATGACTTTGACCATCGCGATTAGTTACGGTGGTATGTGGGATATGGCGCAGGCTGCAAAACAAATTGCAGCGGATGTTCTGGCAAAAAAAGTCGCAGTTGAAGATATAAATGTTGAGTTGTTTGGGCAACATGTCAGTATGGCGGATTTACCCGCGGTAGATTTACTGATCCGCACGGGTGGTGATTATCGTTTGTCGAATTTTTTACTTTGGCAAGCCGCTTATGCTGAGTTGTATTTTACCCAAACCTTATGGCCTGAATTTACCGTTGAAGAATTCGATGATGCGTTAGCAGTCTTTGCTGGGCGTGAACGTCGTTTTGGTAAAACTTCAGAGCAAATCCAACAAGAGAAACTTGAGAATTAATAAATGTTAGAGCGGATTATAACCGCATTGGTATTGGTAGCAGTTGTACTTAGTTGTATGTTTGCTACACAGTCTCAGTATCCAATGTTTGTGCTGATGATTGTTGCAGCAGGGGTCGCAGGGTATGAGTGGTTTAAACTTATGCCAGGAAAAAATAAAAATCTGGTGAAACCCTTTGCTTGGGGTTATGGATTAGCGACAGCAGCATTAGCAACTTTGGCATTATATTTTAATGATATCGCTCTATTACTTTGGGCAGCTTCCATTTTTTCCTGGATTTTAAGCATCTTTTGGGTTAAATCATATCCAAGTTATGATGGATGGTATAATTCAAGCTTAAATGTGATTGGATTTATTTTAATTTCTGCTGCAGTGACCGCAATTTTCTCAGTCTGGAATAGCTCGCCATGGTGGCTGATGTACCTGTTTTTACTGGTATGGGGGGCAGACAGTGGCGCTTATTTTGTCGGGCGTAAATTGGGTAAGAAAAAACTGGCACCCGATGTGAGTCCAAATAAATCGGTTGAAGGTTTATATGGCGGCATCTTCACTGCAATGATTATTGTGGTAGTGGTCGAAGTTGTTTATTTAGATTTAACTTTGGCTCAGCATATTCTGTTTTTAATTTTATCTGTAGTCACTGTATTTAGTTCTGTATTGGGCGATTTGTTCGAGTCCATGATCAAACGTCGTGCCGGAATTAAAGACTCGGGTCGTATTCTGCCAGGGCATGGCGGGGTGCTTGACCGTATTGATTCATTGCTTGCTGCTGCTCCAATTTTTGCTGCAGGCATGTATGTTTTAAAACTTATTGGTGTAGATTTATAGATGTCACAATCTGTTTGTATATTAGGTGTAACGGGTTCCATTGGTCAAAGTACCTTAAAAATTCTGCAGCAGCATTCTGAAAAGTATTCTGTATTTGCAGTCACGGCGCATAGTCGAATTTTGGAACTTGTGGAAATATGCAAACAGTATCGACCGAAAATTGCAGTTGTTCCCTCAAATAAGGTTGATGAACTCAAGCAACATTTTCAAAATCAAAATCTTAACGATATTGAAATTTTGACCGATGAAGCCGGCTTGATTGCCGTTGCTGAACATGCAGATGTCGATGTGGTCATGGCAGCCATTGTTGGTGCGGCAGGTCTATTGCCTACATTGGCTGCGGTAAAAGCGGGTAAGCGAGTCTTGCTGGCGAATAAAGAAGCGCTGGTGATGTCGGGTGACCTGATGATGCAAGCTGCACATGATTATCATGCGGAATTGCTTCCAGTCGATTCTGAACATAATGCTATCTTTCAATGCTTACCTCAGAATTATTTCCAAACAGAACGTAACGGTCAGCCTAAACAGGGGGTGTCGCGTATTTTGCTTACCGCCTCTGGTGGGCCATTTTTAAATCATAGTCTTGAACAATTACAAAATGTGACACCTGCACAAGCGTGCAAGCATCCAAATTGGTCGATGGGGCAAAAAATCTCTGTTGATTCTGCGACTTTAATGAATAAAGGCTTGGAACTCATTGAAGCCTGTCATCTCTTTGCAATTTCAGAACAGTTTGTAACAGTGGTTGTACATCCACAGAGTATTATTCATTCTATGGTTCAATACGTGGATGGTTCGACTTTGGCACAAATGGGCAATCCTGATATGTGTACGCCAATTGCGCATGCGCTAGCATGGCCAGAGCGTATTCAAACCCATGTGCCTGCCTTGGATCTATTTGTGAATCATCAACTGGATTTTCAAGAACCTGATACCACTCGTTTCCCCGCATTGAAACTGGCTCGACAAGCAATGCAAAGTGGTGGTTTGGCACCCGCAATTTTAAATGCTGCGAATGAGATTGCTGTTGAAGCATTCTTGAAAAATAGCATTGGCTTTACTGAAATTCCTCAAGTGGTTGAACAAACCTTGAATCAGGTTGAAAGTGGTGCGGCGGAATCGATTGAACTTATTTTACAAGCTGACCGAGTTGCTCGTTCTGTAGCACAGCAAATTGTCATCAATAAAGGAAACTAAATCATGAGTGCCTTGTTTATTGTTGTGGCAGCCATTCTTTTGCTTGGACCGCTCATCGCGATTCATGAGTTTGGGCATTATATTGTTGCACGTAAACTCGGTGTGAAAGTTTTAGTCTATTCAATTGGTTTTGGACCAACATTATTTAAATGGACGTCTAAGAAGTCTGGCATTCAATATCAACTTTCTGCATTGCCCTTAGGTGGCTATGTGAAAATGTTGGACGAGCGCGAAGGTAGCGTGGCGGAAGAAGATTTACCAAAAGCCTTTAATCGTCAGCATCCATGGAAGCGAATTGCGATTGTGGCTGCAGGTCCATTGATTAATTTAGCTTTTGCTGTGGTTTTATTCTGGATTTTATTTATCCCATCCCAAGAACAACTGAATACTCGTGTTGGTAAAGTGTTACCGAATACACCTGCTGCAACTGTTCAAATGCAAGTGGGTGACAAAATTACAACAGTGGATGGTACTGAAACCAAGACATGGGAAAAATTGAATTTTGCTTTGGTTGACCGTGTAGGTGAAACAGGTTCAATTGAAATTCAGGTAGAACGTGATGGGCAAATTAAAACCTTTCAATTACCCATTCAAAATTTCTTAAAAAATCAAAATCAATCTGCATTAGACAGTTTAGGCTTTATGCCATATCGCCCACACATTCCTGCCATTGCCACTAAACTTAGTGAAGATGGTGCAGCGATTCGTCAAGGGATGAAAGAAGGCGATAAAATTGTTGCGATTGATGGCGTAAAAATGAATGACTGGTTTGATGTGGTTCAAGTGGTTCAGGCTTCACCAGAAAAATTGTTAAAAATAGATGTGTTACGTCAAAATCAATTGCTGCATTTGCACGTGATGCCACAAGCCAAACGTGACAACATGGGGAATGTTTCAGGTATGCTTGGCGTACAGAATATTCCAGGGGAAATAAATATACCTGCAGATTATAAACAAATGATTCAATACAGTCCGACTGAAGCATTTGTGATGGCGGTTGATAAAACGGGTCAAATTTCAGGTATGATTTTGAACTCGATCGTCAAAATGTTTCGTGGTTTAATTGGCCTGGATAATTTATCCGGCCCGATTACCATTGCGAAAGTGGCAGGACAAAGCGCGGAAATGGGTTGGCAGACCTTTATCTCTTTTATGGCTTTAATGAGCGTGAGTTTGGGTATTTTAAATTTATTACCAATTCCTATGCTGGATGGTGGACATTTAGTTTACTATTTTATTGAGCTGATTCGTGGTAAACCTGTTTCTGAACAAATACAATTGGTTGGTTTAAAAATTGGTATGGTACTGCTCGGCAGCATGATGCTCCTTGCATTATTCAATGACTTCATGCGTTTATAACAACGTAAATACGAAATAAATTAACATCGGAAAAGACTGGCATGCAGCACACACATTTATTTATGCCTTTGGCGCTCATTAGTGCAATGGCAGCAGTACAACAAGTATATGCAGCAGATGAATTCATTGTCCGCGATATTAAAATTGACGGGCTTGTTCGTTTAACGCCAACAAATGTCTATGGGATGTTGCCTGTCAATGCTGGCGATCGTGTCGATGATACGACTATTGCA
This sequence comes from Acinetobacter sp. ANC 5378, assembly GCF_013004315.1. Classification (NCBI taxonomy): domain Bacteria; kingdom Pseudomonadati; phylum Pseudomonadota; class Gammaproteobacteria; order Moraxellales; family Moraxellaceae; genus Acinetobacter; species Acinetobacter sp. ANC 5378. The sequence continues at coordinate 5,436 of NZ_JABERK010000031.1, read as the reverse complement.
AATTCAATTCGTGCTTTGTATGCCACGGGCTTGTTTGATGATATCAAAGCATCAAAAGAAGCGGATACGCTCATTTTTAGCGTGGTTGAACGTCCACTGATTTCCAAGGTTGAGTTTAAAGGGAACAAGCTCATTCCTAAAGAAGCACTTCAAGATGGGCTTAAAAAAATGGGCATTGCAGAAGGTGAGGTTTTGAAAAAATCTGCCCTGCAAACCATTGAAACAGAACTTGAACAACAATATATGCAGCAAGGTCGTTATGACGCTGATGTAAGTGTTAAAACAGTCGCTAAACCAAACAACCGTGTCGATTTAACTATTGAGTTTGTGGAAGGTAAAGCAGCTAAAGTTGTAGATATCAATATCATTGGTAATACTGTTTTTAATGAAAGCGATATCAAGCAAGCGTTTGCAGTGAAAGAAAGTAACTGGAGTTCGATTGTTACCCGTAACGATCGCTATGCCCGTGAAAAAATGGCAGCCAGTCTGGAAGCTTTACGTGCTCTGTATTTAAACAAAGGTTATATCAACTTTAATATTACCAATTCAAGTTTGAACCTGAGTGAAGATAAAAAGAATATCTTTGTTGAAGTCGCTGTTGAAGAAGGTGAGCAGTTCAAATTTGGTGAAACCAAGTTCCTGGGGGATGCACTTTATAAACCAGAAGAACTGAAAGCACTGCAAATTTACAAAGATGGCGAAACTTATTCTCAAGAAAAAGTAAATGCAGTCAAACAGCTTTTGCTTCGTAAATATGGTAATGCTGGTTATTACTATGCCGAAGTGAACATGGTTCCTGAAATTAATGAAGAAACTAAACTGGTTAATCTGAATTATTATATTAATCCAGGTCAACAAGTGACCGTACGTCGTATTAACTTTACTGGGAATACCAAAACAGCGGATGAAGTATTACGTCGTGAAATGCGCCAAATGGAAGGTGCATTAGCAAGTAATGAAAAAATTGACCTGTCTAAAGTTCGTTTAGAACGTACCGGCTTCTTTAAAACGGTAGATATTAAACCTGCTCGTATTCCAAATGTGCCAGATCAGGTTGATTTAAATATCAATGTTGAAGAGCAACATTCTGGAACTAGTACTTTGGCGGTTGGTTTCTCGCAAAGTGGTGGTGTGACCTTCCAAGCAGGTTTAAGTCAAACTAACTTCTTGGGTACAGGTAATAGTGTTTCTATCGATTTGTCTCGTTCAGAAACGCAAGATTATTATAATTTAAGTGTGACAGATCCGTACTTCACCATTGATGGTGTACGTCGTGGTTATAACATGTACTACCGTAAAACCAAGCTGGATAACGACTATAACGTCAATAACTATGTGACGGATAGTTTTGGTGGTGGTATCACTTTTGGTTATCCAATTGATGAGAACCAAAGCATTAGTGCTGGTCTGAATATTGATCAGACTAAGGTAACGGCAGGTTCTTATGTATCGACCTATGTTCGTGATTATTTACTTGCTAATGGCGGTAAATCAACGGATAAAGGTTCAAGTTGTCCAGCGGATGCTTCGGGTAATTCTCAACTCACTGTACCTGTATATGACACAGATGGAACAACTGTAATATCTTATACTTGTGCTGTATCAGAAGTTACATATGACAATGCTTTTGAAGGGGATTTCTTAACCTATAACTTGAATTTGGGCTGGTCGTATAACACCTTAAACCGTCCGGTATTCCCAACAAGCGGTATGTCACATCGTGTTAATGGTGAAATTGCATTACCAGGCAGTGATGTTGAATACCAAAAATTGACTTATGATGCTCAAGCATTCTTATCATTACCCTATGACTTTGTGCTTCGTGGTTATGGTAAGTTAGGTTATGGTAATGATTTGCCATTCTATAAAAACTTCTATGCGGGTGGTTTTGGTTCAGTTCGTGGTTATGACAACAGTACATTGGGACCGAAATATCCGGGTGTAACGTATAATGAGTCCAAAACTAAAGATTATAATCCTGAAGAAGTTGGTGGTAATGCTCTAGTACAATTTGGTGCAGAACTTGCATTACCTCTTCCGTTTAAAGGGGATTGGACGCGTCAGGTTCGACCAGTACTTTTTGCTGAAGGTGCACAAGTATTTGACACCCAGTGTAAAGTCCCTAGCGGAAACTTGTATTTAAATGGTACCGCAACTGATCCGGGTATCAGTGCTAAACAATATTGTGAAGATAATTTTGGATTTGATGCGAATAACATGCGTTATAGCGTAGGTGCTGGCTTTACCTGGATTACCATGATTGGCCCACTTTCACTCAGTTATGCTTACCCATTGAATGAAAAATCGGGTGATAATACTAAAAATATCCAGTTTGAAATTGGTCGTACTTTCTAAGGTGACGTAAGAATAATTTAGGTTGTGTTAATACATTTATCGGGTGTATTGACACAATCAAACTTAAAGAGAATATGATGCAAAAAATGATGATGGTGATGGGTATCGCCTTGGCAAGCACGACCTCTTTAACGCAGGCTGCCGGTTACGGAGTGATTGATTTAGAGCGTCTTGTGGAAAATAGTAGCTATTTAAAGCAGCAAAATATAACTGTACAGCAAAAAATCAAGCCACAAACTACTAAAATTGAGCAGTTATCTAAAGAGCTTGAAGCATTACAGCAACGGGCACAATCCAATACCAAATTTACAGATGCAGAAAAGCAAAAGCTTTCGGCACAGTATCAAGCCAAGCTTCAAGAATTGAATCAATTACAGCAATCTGTACAGGACAGCGTACAAGATTCGATTCAACAAATTCGTAATGTTTTTGACGCGCGTGTGAAGCAAACTGCGGAACAATTGCGTAAAGAAAATAATTTAGATGTTGTTTTGAATAAAAATTCAGCGCTTGCCTATGACCCTAAATATGATTTAACTGATAAAATGATTCAAAAGGTCAATATTATTAAGTAATCAATGAATCCTAGACAATTTCGCTTAGAAGATCTTGCTCGCCTTGTACAAGGCGAGTCTGTCGGTCAATCTGATTTAATGTTACAAGGATTGGCAAGCTTAGATGTCGCTCAAGCCAAACATATTGCATTTGTAAATTCTGAAAAATATTTAGATCATGCACGTGCTTCAGAAGCAGGTGCACTGATTGTCACTACAGCTTTAAAATCACAGCTAGATACACATAATAATTTTATTGTGGTTGATAATCCTTATCTGGCTTTTGCCATCCTGACGCATGTCTTTGAAAAAAAACATACGCAACAGGGTATCGAAAGTACAGCTCGAATTCATTCCTCTGCCATCGTAGCTGATAGTGCCTATATTGGACATTATGTGGTGATCGGTGAAAATTGTGTGGTGGGTGATGAAACAGTCATTCAATCGCACGTTAAAATCGATGATGATGTAGAAATTGGCAAACAATGTTTTATTGATTCACATGTCACTTTAACGGGTGAAACGAAAGTAGGTGATCGAGTACGTATTCATGCCAACAGTGTGATTGGTGGAGAAGGTTTTGGCTTCGCACCTTATCAAGGTAAATGGCATCGTATTGCACAACTAGGGTCAGTTAAAATTGGCAATGACGTGCGAATTGGATCAAATTGCAGTATCGACCGTGGTGCATTGGACGACACAATTCTAGAAGATGGCGTGATTATTGATAACCTTGTGCAAATTGCCCATAATGTCAAGATTGGTGCCAATACAGCGCTTGCAGCAAAATGCGGTATTGCGGGTAGTACCACAATTGGCAAAAACTGTATATTTGCGGGTGGAGTAGGTGTGGTCGGTCACATTAATATTGCAGATAATGTGACAATTACCGGCATGTCAATGGTCACAAAAAGTATTTCTGAGGCGGGAAGCTATTCTTCAGGAACACCAATGTTGGAAAGTTTACACTGGAAACGTGCTGCTGTACGCTTTAAACAATTAGCAGATGTGCCATTGACCCAATTAGTGAAACGGCTTGATCATATACAGGCTCAAATAGAGTCCCTTGAATCAACTTTTAAGCGTAAATAGAATATGATGACCGAGTCGAATACTGCTGCATTTACGAAACCTGAATTGCCAATGCACATTCAACAAATTCGTGAATATTTACCTCACCGCTATCCATTCTTATTGGTCGATCGCATTGTAGATGTGACTGATAATGGCATCGTGGGCTATAAGAATGTTTCAATCAACGAAGAGTTTTTACAGGGGCACTTCCCGGGCTACCCGATTATGCCAGGCGTTTTGATTGTTGAGGCATTAGCCCAAGTCTCTGGTATACTTGGTTTTATCATGAATAATGAAAAACCTGGTCCAGGATCACTGTTTCTTTTTGCGGGTGTTGAAAAAGTCCGTTTTAAAAAACAGGTCGTTGCTGGTGACCAATTGGTATTAAAATCAGAATTGGTTATGCACAAACGTGGCATTTACAAATATAATTGTATCGCCACAGTGGATGGCGTTGTAGCAACAACCGCGGAAATTACGGTTTCGCATCAGAAAATAGAGCAGGCATGAGTAATAACGATTTAATTCACCCAACCGCCATTATTGACTCATCTGCAGTAATTGCTTCAGATGTACAAATTGGTCCTTATTGTATTATTGGGCCGCAGGTCAGCATTGGTGAAGGCACCAAGCTACATTCACATGTAGTAATTGGTGGCTATACTCGCATTGGGAAAAACAACGAAATATTTCAGTTTGCGAGTGTGGGTGAAGTATGTCAGGATTTAAAATATGCTGGCGAAGAAACCTGGCTTGAAATTGGCGATCACAATTCCATTCGTGAACATTGCAGTTTACACCGTGGTACGACGCAAGATCAGGGCATTACCAAAATTGGTAGCCATAACTTATTGATGGTGAATACCCATATTGCACATGACTGTGTGGTGGGGGATCATAATATTTTTGCCAATAATGTCGGTGTTGCTGGACATGTTCATGTTGGTGACTATGTGGTGGTGGGTGGAAACTCAGGTATTCATCAATTCTGCAAAATCGATTCTTTTAGTATGATTGGCGGTGCTTCGTTAATTTTGAAAGATGTACCCGCTTATGTGATGGTTTCAGGCAATCCGGCACATGCCTTTGCAATGAATGTAGAAGGGATGCGTCGTAAAGGTTGGTCTAAGAATGTGATCCAGGGATTGCGTCAAGGATTTAAATTGATCTACAAGGAAGGTTTAACCACCGAACAGGCGATTCAACAGATTCGTGCGGAAATCCTGCCTGAAGTTCCTGAAGTTCAGTTGCTGATTGACTCTTTGGAACAATCGAAGCGTGGTATTGTTCGTTAATCGAATATGCTGCTCAATAAAAAAGACACCTTCTATGGCACTGCTGTCCCATAGTTTGATTTAAATAAAAAAACCTGAGTCCGAACAGTTAAAATATGAGTGCAAACAAACACTTTAACGACCAGGATTCAGGTTTTGTCACATCAGAATACCGTATT
>NZ_JABERK010000030.1:0-32974 GCF_013004315.1 Acinetobacter sp. ANC 5378 | reverse complement strand
TTTGTTTATTCTTACCACGCCAAACACCTTGTATACCTAGCTTTTGCATCAATCGAGCAACTGTACAACGTGCAATAACATAACCCTCACGTTTTAATTTTTGCCAGACTTTACGTACACCATATCGACCTGAACTTTCCTTCCAAATTCGTTTAATTTGTTCAGCATGATGCTCATCATGTAGATCTCGTTTCGCTCGATGTTCTGGATTGTCAGCGAGATCTAAAGTTCGGTAATAGGTTGAAGCTGCGATCGGTAAAATCCTACAAATCGCATCAACACCATATCGATCTTTATTGTTATGGATAAAATCCACCATTATTTGTATGGGCGGTCGAGCTCCGCCTGGGCGAAAAAAGCCGCTGCTTTACGTAGAATTTCATTGGCACGCTTTAATTCTTTAATTTCACGTTCCATTTGCTTCATTTTTTCTTGATCAGATATCTGTTGTACTTTAATAGGATTTTGCTGATCTAAATGCTTTTGATGCCAGGCACGAAGTGTTTCAGGAGTACAACCGATCTTAGGCGCAATTGCTGTGATTGCAGCCCAAGTAGAAGGATAATCTTTTTCAGATTCAATCAATAATTGAACCGCTCTTTCTCTGATTTCAGGGGTATATTTTAATTTTGTCATCGGGATAGTCTCTCAGAATATTGACTCTCCGACAAACCCGGTACGGTTCAGAGGCTTATGCAATTCATCAGCATGTAAATGCCTTGGGTCTGGATTCTGAATATCCAACATTTGAATACAGAAGTATGTGCTTTAACTTTCAATATTTACTGAATGTACTATTCGATCACTTGCATCCGATGGGAGGGAGCCAAATTGGTAGTCCGCAGGAGTGGTGGATTTTATTTGAGGATGCTAGTAAATACTTTGCCTACTGTAAACGTAAAAAATTAACACCTTGCTCAAAACACTTTTTTCAATTATGTAATTCGACTGATCGTGATTTTTTCGACAGTTCATTTCAAACATCAGAAGATCAAGATATTTTAATGGGGATCTACAATAATTTTCTTCGTCATCATTTTGCGAAGGATATCGTATGATTTTGAAAGAGGATTTAGTGATTGATGGATTACATTACATACTCAAATTTGACCATTACAGTTTTTCATTCTCTTTAAATAGACCACCACGTGCTCGAGTCCAGATCAATTATCGTAAGCATCCAGAGTTAGCCTTATTTAGAGATGATCCTATATATGAAGATCTCAACCTAAAGTTACCCGCATTAAAAGTATTTACTGCGATTAGTCAGAGAGTTGAAGAACTGATTTATAAGCACGGTATTCGTTATTGGAGCTTTAGTGCGACTTCCGTTAAAAAAGCAAATGTCTACGAAAAACTTTTAAAGCGATGGATGAGTCGCAACACGATCGCCTTTAAATACGAGCGTGTAGGAAATGATTTTTATGTGTATGTAGAGAACAATTTTAATGATTAACATCGCTAAAATATCTGAGAATCTAAAGCGGCTGATGATTAAAAAGTTATTGAAGATACAAAAGATTTAAAACTTAAATGTGTTAAATATGCCAGATGCATTTTTGTCGTATATACGAAATAAATTGAGGGGAATTTTGTGTTAAACGTCGTACAAAACAATAGATTTTTTAATGATTATTTATACAGCTTACAGATTGATTTTTATGACATTGAAGGACTCCCACCATCATTTCACAATACTGTAAAAGCCAATATCACTTTTACTAAAAAACTAAATGACTTTAAACAGCTTATTGATTGTTTAAGTGGAGATCTCTGTTTCAAATTGTGGGTAAGGGAGACGGAAGAAGCTTTAGAACATTCTGATTGTTACCTGCGCGAATTTGCGCAGCAATACATAACGGAACAGCGATTTATAGATGAACATCGTGTACTTGCAGAAAGAATTCTGGAATTGGCAGGTCGTATATACGAAGGGCATTGGGCTCATGGTGTCTCAAAAGAAACTGACCAGCAATTTTATGATCTGACAGAGTTTTGTAGACGTATCTGGTTAAAAGAAAGTAAAGCTTGGGTGGCATTGGCTAAGGCTTGGAAAAAATTTTAAAAGAAAAATTAATTGAATTGGTTGAAAGAGTTACAGTGAGGAATATTAATGAAAGGTTAATATTCTCATTGATGTGAAAGTGATTTAGTAAATTAAGTTTTTATGAAATAAAATAGGTAATTAATAGTGGATTTGCAAGAACTGAAGGTTAAATTTGAAGTCGATCGTATTCAACTTTTTTTAGAAAAATTAGAAGATGCTGAAATAGAATGGTTTTGGCAAGCACTCAACGATATACGGACTGTATTTCCTAATATAGACATCTATCATGCAGGAAGTGGTAAATATGGCTATCTTGGATTTGGTATTAAGCCTATTTTAACAGGTAGGGTAAAAGACTTTCTATTAGTGAGCCATTTAGGAAATAATGAGAATGGTGAATTCTTTTTCAAATTGGTAGTCATTCAAGCTCTAGCAGATTTTATTTATGACAATGATCCAAATTTCTGTTTTGAATTTTCTTCTAAGAATTCTGCTGATTATAAATTCACGGATTGGTTATGTGAGTTGCAGAAATACGCATTTGAATTTGGCATGAGTTTGAATGGACAAGGCTTGTTGCCTGTCGATTATAAAAATCAGAGTTTGACTGCAGCCCAAGCTGTAGAGTATCTAAAAGATAGGTATCCTAATACCTATTCAGGAACAGTTCATATAGCGGCATTTAAAACACCTCTAGGAAGAGAATTAGCTTTAGATCCAGAATCTAAAACTCCAGTAATAATTTGTGATGCTCAGCCTCCAGAAGAAATAAAATTAACAATTAAGAAGGAATATTTAGAAACTGATACACGACACCATCATCTCTCCACACATGCAAAAACATTACAGGTTGGAAATAAAGCATTCTCAGTGATTATCAGTAATTTAAATGAATTAGAAAATTTTTGTGATTGGTATGAGGAAAGTAGTGATCAGACTACGGTGCTTGATCGTAAAGTTAAAGAGTTTTTAAAGGGTTGGCCAATTGATCGTCTCAAGAACATGTCCATTGAAGACTATCATCAGGCTAAAAATATAGAATGTTTTATTACGCAAATTGATAGTTTTGATCCAACCCAAGGCGATCCAACCTTTGCTTGTTATTTTGATATTTGGGAACCTATAGGCCTAGGGGATAATGATAAATATCATAACCAAAAACCTTATTCTTGGAATAAAAGACTCGGGGATGATTTAGAGCAGGCCTTCCTAAAACTTAAAAAAGAAATACTCGATATAGTAGATGCCTCTCAGCGCCGTGATTTAAAGGCAATTGACAAAATTCAGTTTACTAAAGGACTGAAGTGGATGATTGCATTTTTATATCAGGATTTTAACGATCCTTTCATCATTCCAATTGTGAGTAAGGTGAATACAAAACGTATTGGCTATGATCATCTATACCCTAAATTACCACTTCCAGAGTTTTTACCTCTTTTATTGGCTGATAAGGGCGAACAGGAATTTTTCCCTTATGTAGAAAAGCTTTTTGCAATGGTAAAAAAAGGTTATCTGGATAACAAACAAAAGAAACAGCAAACTGAAGAATTAGTGGATGAAGTCATGACTCAACAACCTTTAAACCGTATCTTATTTGGCGCTGCAGGTACAGGTAAGACATTCCATACAATTAACCATGCACTATCCATTATTGAAAATAAAACTCTTGAAATATTAGAGGATGAAGATCGCACGGCGCTCAAAAAACGGTTTGATGAATATAAAGCTCAAGGTCAAATCAAATTTGTGACTTTTCATCAAAGCTTTAGCTATGAGGATTTTGTAGAAGGGATTCGTGCTGAGAGTCTAGAAGACAGTGAAGGAGCTAAGCATATTGAATATCCTATAATTGCAGGTGTATTTAAGTCTTTATGCGATGCAGCTATGACAAAATCAATCATTGAAAATCATGATTCACAATTTGATGAGAAAAAGAATCAAGTTTGGAAAATGTCATTAGGGCGTGCAGGAGCAGATGAGGAAATTTACCAATACTGTTTGCAAAATGATTGTGTCTTATTGGGTTGGGGAGATGATTTAGATTTCAGTATAGCCCACAATAAAAAGCAGATTGAAAAACTTATGGATGATAGCGGTTATAGTGAGTACAGGAAAAAGTATCCATCGGCATCTAGATTCGTAAATGACTTTAAAAATAAAATGCAAAAAGGAGATTTAGTTATTGTCTCAGAAGGTAATCATAAATTTCGTGCTATTGCTGAAATCGTAGGAGATTATTCACTTTTGTCAGATAGAGAGAATACTCCTGATTATGTGCAGAAAAGAGAAATAAAATGGTTAAAAACATTCCAACCTAGCCTAGCTGTTGAGCAGTTATTCGATAAAGTACTTTCACAGCAAACGATATATAACTTAGCTAATGCTATTAATATTCAAAAATTAAAGAATATTTTGAATACTACTTATGAAGTTACTGCTGAGCATAAAAAATATGTCTTGGTGATTGATGAAATCAACCGAGGTAATATTTCCCGTATCTTTGGTGAGCTAATTACTTTAATTGAAGACTCAAAACGCCAAGGTGCAGAAGAAGAACTCTCGTTGACTTTACCATATTCCAAAGAAGAATTTTCAGTACCTGACAATGTTTATCTCGTTGGCACAATGAACTCATCTGACCGTTCGCTGACAGGTTTGGATATTGCATTGCGCCGTCGATTTACCTTTATTGAAATGCCACCAAAGCCAGAATTACTAAATGATGTGAATGTCGAAGACGTAGATATTCAACAGTTACTGACGGTCATTAATCAACGTATTGAAGTCCTGCTGGATCGTGATCATTGCATTGGTCATGCTAATTTTATGTCATTGAAAGATCAGCCAACCTTGAAAAATCTCGCAGATATTTTTAAGCAAAAAATTATTCCACAACTTCAAGAATACTTCTTTGATGATTGGTCTAAGATCAATATGATCTTGAATGCCAACGGTATGTTGAAAGCAAAATCGGTAGAACGAATGACTCTATTCCCAAATGTGGATACGGAAACAGATGGTTTCTATGAAGATCAAAAGACCTGGGAATTAGTTGATTCTACATTTGATTCAATTGAAAGTTTCGCCAAGATCATTAAGCACTAATCGGGGATATCTATGCCTGATTTTACAGTTCGAGAATATGCCTTCATCAGTGTTGCTTATAAAGGCTGCCCTTCGTCTAGCCTAGACCATGTTTATATTCCTGAAAAAGCATTTGAGCATCTATGTGAGCTCTCAGCATCTTTCTCTAAACACGGCGCAAAAGTATTTGAGCTGGCAGGACGTAGAAAGCTAAAGCTAGACCAATATGTAGGCGTAATTGAAACGCCGTGTGGCACACGTATAGAAATCCTACCAAAGCATGTGGAGCTGAGTGGTACAAATGATCAAGGGATTATTTTAGAAGAGCGTAAACTCTTGCAAAAAATGCTGAGTGTATCTTTGCACTTACCTTATAGAGAAGCAGGAAGTGCCAATTTAAATCGCTTTAAACAGCCTTTGCATGAATGGATCATGACGCAGTTTCTCGCTTCATTTGAGCGTTTAGTACAACGTGGTCTGCGTTTTGACTATAATCGTGTGCAAGAGGACCAAAAGTTTTTACGTGGGCAATTACAGCATGTGAAATACATGCGTCAGCCACCTGCAAAGAAACATATATTTCCGATTGAGCATGATGTCTATGAAGTGAATCGTCCTGAGAATCGGTTGATTCGCACAGCATTGGAACTAGTCTGTAAAAAGACCAAGGATGCGAACAATTGGAAGTTGGCACAAGAACTACGCTTGATGACCAGTGAAATCCCACGAAGTCAAAAGATTCAGCAGGATTTTAGACAATGGCAATCAGGGCGGTTACTTGCCCTGTATGATGAAATCAAGCCATGGACAGAGCTGATCTTAGGTGAATATATGCCTGTATCTACACAAGGTGAATGGCGTGGTATGAGTTTGTTATTTCCTATGGAAAAGCTGTTTGAGCATTTTGTGGCTTATCATTTGCGCCGTGGATTGCCTGAACATCAGGTCAAAACACAGCATGCGACTGAGCATATTTGTGAGCATCAAAAGAGTAAGATATTTAAGTTAAAGCCCGATATTTTTATTGATCGTTCTCAAGCTAATGCGAAAAATATTGTTATGGACACCAAGTGGAAGCTGATAGATCAGAATGATCGTGGTGGACGGTATGGTTTAAAAGATAGTGATATTCAGCAGATGTTTGCGTATAGCCACTATTATCTGAAACATGAAAGTGAAGTGATTTTGGTGTATCCGTATCGAGCAGGAAAGTTTGATCAGCCATTAGATGATTTTGGTTTTAGGGAAACGCAAGGAGCAAGGCTGAAAGTTGTGCCTTTTAATCTAGACGAGCCAGAAAGTTTTAAAATTTTGTAGCTACTTTGCCTGGGGTTAGATGTAATGTTTTGTGCCAAACTCAACATAGATACCCATTAAGTAAGATTTTGATTACTTAATGGGTAATGATTGAAAATTTATTTTAAAGTGTGACGTGAATAGCCGATAATTTTCTAGGAAAATTTTAACTACTTTTTTTAAGAATTTGAAAAACAAGGCATTTGTTGGTTGATTTTAGATAGATTTATAATTTGTGATATATTGCACATAATTATTTAATAAAAATCAACTTTAGAATAGTTGAAGGGGTGTAGTTGTGAGTTTTTTAGCTATTGCAGCATTTTTACAAAGTTATTTTATTATCCCAGTACTTATGGGAATATTTGTTGCTGTGATTAGCTATAGATTTTACATAAAATATATTAAGCCAGCAAAACAGCTTGATACTCAATTGTCTGATGCGATTAAAGCTTTAAAACAAGTTAAACAAGAATCAAATGTGAGTAAAAATGTTTTAGATCATGTCTTTGATAACAGTATTCCATTAAAACATGCTTGGTTGAATTATAAACATTCTTTTCATGATCACTATGAAGTCATTGATGGTACAGATATCTTGAGTTCATCTCGTGCCACTGTATCTAGCGATGTTTTTTTCTCGCAATCAGTTATTGTCGATACTCCCTTAAGAGTTGAATTTTATAAGCATCTACCTGGTATTATTACTGGTGTTGGTATTATTGCTACATTTGCAGGTTTACTATTCGGATTATTAGCTTTTGATCCGGCTGGAGATCCTGAAAAAGTTCAAGATAGTCTTGGATTACTGTTAGGCGGTGTGAGTGAAGCCTTTATGGCGTCTGCATTGGCTATTGCTACAGCAATGTTAATTACATGGCGTGAGAAGTCATGGTTAAGACAGTGTTATGCACAATTAGAAATGTTAACAACAGAGATTGATGACTTCTTTGAACCTGATGATACAGGTGAGGAATACTTAGCTAGATTACTAAAATCATCACAGGCAAATGAAACAAACGCAAGACAATTAAAAGATAGTTTAGTCAATGATCTAAAGACAATGATGACTAACTTAGTTGATGAAAATAAAAAGAATCAAATTGCTTTTGCATCACAGCTTACCGATAGCTATGCCAAGACAAGCAAGGATATGGCTGATCAAATAGGCCAGTCTATTTCTGATAATTTACAAGCACCACTAGAGAAAATTGCGTCAAGTGTACAGCAGGTCAGTGGTGATCAAAGTTCTGCTGTCCAAGAGTTAATGACAGATGTACTCACTGCATTTATGACCAAATTAGAATCAACGTTTGGTACTCAAATGAATGGTATGAGTGAGATGATGACTCAATCAGTATCTGCAATGAGAGAGATGCAATTAGGATTCACTCAATTAATTACTGATATGAAAGTGAATAGTGAAAGTTCGACAAAAAGCTTAGAAAACCAAATGTCTAAAATGATTGAGGATATTCAGCAAAAGCAAAATGCGATGTCCGATCAAATGAATTCAATGGTCGAGCACTTATCTAAAGGGGCAGAAAAAATTGGAGAGCAGGGACAATATGCGATTGAACAATTAAATGGGAAAGTTTCTGAGCTGATTGGACATATGGGCGGAACTATGTCGGGTGTGATGGCGGATATTGCTAAACAGCGTATAGAGCAAGATCGTACAATTGCGGATAATCAGCATAAGTTACATGAACAATCTTCAATCCTAATTGATAGTCTTGGGGTAGAGATCAAAGAATTAATTGTGCATAGTCAAAATGCAGTTGAATCTTATAAAAACAATATTCAAAAGCTCACTCAGGTGACGACTGATAGTATTACAGGAATGAACAACGGCGCAGAAAAAATGCGTCTAGCTTCGGAACAATTTAATATAGCTGGTACTTCACTTATTAGTGTCACAGATAAAACATCACAATTGATCTCAGAAGTAACTACTACATCTACTCATCTGACTAGTGCAAGCAGTAATCTTATTTCGTTATTGAGTGATTATAAAAATTCTCAGGATAGCGTTAATAAGGCGATCAGTACGCTTGAGGGGTTGATTAACCAAGCGCAATCTGAAGCTGGCATGAGTACTAAAATGCTTGATGATATGAGTCAAATGACAACAGCATTGAACCAAGTGAAAAAAGAAATGCAAGACTATCTTGAACAAGTCAGTGATGTTTTGGAGAAGAGTTTTGTTAGTTTTGGTGAGTCGGTTGAAACTAGTCTAAACCATTCTTTAGGTATTTATGATAATACTCTAGCTCAAGCCGTTACTCGTCTCTCGAGTGGTGTCGAGGGCTTAGGTAGCTTTGTTGAGGATCTTGAAGATATCATTAGACAGAAGAAAAACTAAGTCTGGAGTACATGAATAGTGTTAGGTAATCGGTACTCTAAAAAGTCACGTCCTAAAGATGAAGGTGAGAAGCCTTTTTGGATTTCTTTTGCTGACTTAATGACAGCATTAATGACTTTATTTCTCGTTGTTATGGCTGTATCACTCATGATCGTAACTAAAAAGATTAATGAGGCTACTCAGGCTGAAGATCAAAGAAGTGCAGAAATTTTAAATATTTGTCAGAGTATCAAGCAAAGTGTCGAATTGAAAGATGCAGGTATTGAAGTTGATTGTAAAAATAATCGAATTAATTTTGGTGAAGCGGGGCGTTTCGCCCATAACGATTATCGTCTGAATGAGATAGGTCGGAGTCGATTAAATACTATTGTCCCGATTATTCTTGAAGAGGCAAATAACCCACAAGGTGAAAAATGGTTTAAGCAAATAGTCATTGAAGGCTTTACAGATACAGATGGCTCATATTTGTATAATTTAAATTTAAGTTTGCGTCGTTCAGAATGGGTGATGTGTAGTTTACTTGATCCTAAATTTAGTCAGGGTCTAACTTTAACTGAACAGCAAAAAAACCAGGTTAAACAATTATTCTTGGCTGGTGGAGTGTCTTTTAACTCGGCTAAAGATAGTAAGGAAGCATCTCGCCGTGTTGAATTGAGAATGCAATTTTATGGCTTAAAAGAAAAAGAAAGTGCAGAGCCTCAACCTCATTTTGTTTCAGCGCCGATTGAAACATGCCAATTGACGCGGTGATATCTATGAGTATAGCGAATTTGAGACGCCGTTTGGAGGAAAAAGTAAGCGGTTATTCAGTTGGAGATGTTACTAATACGAAATTTGTAAAGCCTCAACGACTACTCAAAACACTTTCTGTGCTTGAACAGAAGTTTGATGATTTAGAAAATAGTATTCCCTTAGATGAAAAAATTTTTAGGTCCATTAGTAAATTAGAAAGTTCTGGTTTTGAGCACCTTACACGAAGAGATTGGAAAAATTTAGCTTGGGCATTGAGCAAAATATTACCAGGCACGCAAGAAAAGCTTCTCTTTAGTGATATTGGTAAAAGGATTATCAGAAACTTCCAACAATCAGAGATCGATCTTATTGGACTTGTCTATTTTCCATTGCTGTATAGCTATTTTGCTTTAGAAAATGAAGATGTAAAAAACAAGCCAGCAATTTGGCTTCAATTAAGGGATGTATTAAATACAAATAGATCTGGTGTTTATAGAAACTCAAAGCAGCCTAAAAAATGGATGAGTACTCTTGTAGACTACTCTGAGATTTTATCTAATTCACCAACAAAATCATTTGTTAAAAGATTTTTACAAGACCAAGATTCAAGTAGCCTTTCAAGAGAATTAGAAAGCTTACAAATGGCGCCTAATAGCTGGTTTTGGGATGATTTAATTAAGTCTTCTATTAAATCGATTAAAGATATGAATGAGCAGGATTATTTGAAAGTTATTCCCCGATTTATAGGCTTAGCTGAACAAAAAGCCTTATATGCGGCAGATATTCTTGTTGCTTTGTTGGAAAGATATGCTAAAACTTCTGAGCGAGAAAAAGTTCATGAGGTCCTCAAATGTTTAGCCTTAAATCAGTGGGGAAATCCACAATATGATTCTTCTGCGGGATGGAATAATGTCAATCCTGATACAAAAAGAATGGTCATTCAATGGTTCGTAAGAGCTGATCTAGAAGCATTCTTTAAGTTGTTCAGTGCATCTGCAGATGTAAATCGTTTCAATTATTGGATTAAATTTATCGATAAAATTTCTTTTTCTCAAATTTTTCTTGGTCCCTCTGCGTTGCAATCTCAGCAAACACAACATAAAAAATTTCGTGAATTAAATAGGGGACGTTTAAAAGAATTAATGGGATCTACATCATCAAATAACGCATTTTTATTAAAAATTGAAAATGTGTACATAGTAGATTTTTCTGATACAGGGAATGCATGTTATGCCTATAATTACTTACCTTATAAAGATAAAAATAGGCGTATTTTAATTGGTGAATTAAAGAATAAAAATACGGTTTTATTTGTTAAAGATGGGAAGAAAATTGCTCTGAGCCATAGTGGAGATTGGGAAGCTAGATTTGATAAACACCTTGAAAATATCGGTATATCTTCGAATCAACATCGAGCAGGTAATCGTAATTCAGGATATGGGCGAAAGTAGTAGAGGATAATAATGAAATTAGCATTTTGGAAAAAAAAGAAAGCTACTGAATCTGTGCAGGATGAATCGCTTAAATTGGATTTAAAGCCATTTACTTATGATGAAGTAGGTATAATTTATTCAGATACACCAAATGCTAAGACAGATGCCGATTTCTATTGGGAAAGCTTGGAAGAGGAAGAGCTTGCATACCTTATAGATAACCACTTTGTGTTGCCTTGGGAAGATCTTTTTCAAATTCAGCAAGACTTAGAACATAGTAATGTGATTCACTTGCTAAACCTACCGACACAAACTTCTTTTCGGCCAATAATTAGAAGTGAAGGAGGGTTGAGTGACCCAGATTTCAAAATCATTTTAGATGGTTGGTTGAACGAAAATAATATTAAGGTTAAAAGTTCTATTCAGCGAGTTGGAGCTATTTTAACGATTGATGGCACAGAACATTTATTGAGTGAATCAAGTTTTCAACTTGCCGAAAAATTAAAAGAGTTTTCACGTATAGAGAATAAAGATACGAAACAGAACCAGAAATATTGGGCGAATATCAGAAAATTGGCCAATAAGTCTAATGCAAATTTAGATGATTTTTTACGAAAGACAGTAGTTTTAGCACCTGAGAAACTACAGTTAAATCTTCGAAAAAATTTGATTAGTCAGGAATCTGTTGTAGAGATTCAGCCTGAATTTGATGAAGTTCCATCAAATTGGCTGAAGACGTTTGATCAATATAATAATGTTCAAGATCAGTACAGTATTAGCTTAGCTGATGGTGGAATTGCACATGTAGTGATTGAACCTCAAGTGAAGCAAGTTCTGAATGAAATTAAAAAAATGCCGAACAGACGTATTTCTGGTGAGCGCGCGCAAGCATTTTTACACAATCCATTTGCTCAACTAGGTGATGATGCAATTGAAGTTATTTCACCTGAGAGTTTTGAGGAGTCCAAGAAGCAAGCAGAAATTTATACTTATACTTTACAAATAGAAAAAAATTATGATGAGTTAAATCATTATGTTTCTGCGAAATTAGAGCTACAAGAGAATTCTGAAAGAGAAGAAAATCCTATTATATTAGAGCTATATAATGTAGATCAGACTTATCATTTTATTCAAGCGTATGAGAAAACATCCCCTGTTTTTGTATGGGCAGGATATGAAATTGACCGAAGCAGCTACTTAGATAATAAAATTGAAGAATTAAAAAATGATCTAAACGAAATTCAAAAATATCAAGATGAATTACAGGCTCAAAAAGTATTGAATTTATCGAATTATAGCGGTCGTGTTATTGGTATTGGTGAAGCAGAAAAGCTGAACTCTGAATTTATTAAAAGAGATAGTGGTGAATCCGAATGGTTGCCACAACATTTAATGGACTTAGAGCAGCATCTACAAGATGAAAATCTTGATGAAACCATCGAATTGCTTGAGCAGCGGATTAAGCAGGCAGAGCAAAACAGTCAAGAAGAAGTTGAAATTCCATATACAGATAGAGAAGTGTCATTAGATGATGCCAAAAATTTACTAGACCATTTATATTCTTCCAAGAAAGAAGAGCCAAAAGAGATATTAGAAGAATCTAACGCTAATTCACAGAAAAAGAAAAAAGATACATTATTAATTGCGAATAATATTGATGAAGCAGAATTTACAAAACAGCGAGTAAATCACTTACTTTTTGATGAGAAGAATCCTCCATCAGCTAGATTGCCTGCTAGTTTTAGAAACCAAGAATTTACTTTAAAGCAGCATCAAGAATATGGAATTGCGTGGTTGCAGAATTTACATCAATATGCGCCTGAGCAGGTTAGTGGTTGTCTTTTAGCTGATGATATGGGCTTAGGTAAAACACTTCAGCTTTTATGTTTTATTGGTGAGTATCTTGAAAATGCTAAAAATAAGAAACCAGTGCTAATTGTGGCTCCAGTTTCACTGCTAGAGAATTGGGAAGCCGAAGCAAATCGATTTTTTAGTGGTAAATTTGCCAAAATATTAAGTTTATACGGTGATAACTTAAAAGACAGGAAAATTCCCAAACATTTCATCTCGGCACAGTTAAGAGAAAATCATGGTATTACACATCTTTTAGAGGATGATTGGCGTGGTGATGCTAATATTATTTTAACAACCTACGAGACAATGCGTGATCTTGAATTTTCTCTAGCTAGAGAAGACTGGAGCATAATGATTTGCGATGAAGCGCAAAAGATTAAAGTTCCTACGGCAATGGTAACAAAGGCTGCCAAAGCTCAAAAAGCAGATTTTAAAATTGCATGTACAGGTACTCCAGTTGAGAACTCTTTAACCGATCTTTGGTGCTTATTTGATTTTATTCAAGAAAACTTATTAGGTCCTTTAAATGAGTTTGGTAAAAACTATCGCAAACCTATAGAAAATACTGAAAATAATGATGAAGTAGCACTATTAAAGCTTCGTGAGTTAATAGCCCCTCAAGTCTTACGAAGAATGAAAAATGATGTCGCAGATTTACCCGCTAAAATTGAGGTAGATCACTGTAAAAATATTGAAATTTCATTATTGCAAAGACAATTATATATTGATGTGGTTAACCGCTTTAAAAAATTGTCCGCAGAAGGTAATCAGGGAGCGATGTTAACTTCTTTACATAGTATGAGAATGATCTGTGCTCATCCATTACAATTTCAGCCAAGTGCTACTTTAAATGATTCTCCAAAAGTAAGTTGGTTAATCAAAACTTTAGAATCTATCAAGCAAAATAATGAAAAAGTCATTATTTTTACTGAATTTAGAGACATTCAAGTATTTCTTAAGGGAATTCTTCTGGAGAGATTTGGCTTAAACGTTACAACAGTCAATGGTGATTCAAATACGAGCAGTAAAAAAGGCTTAACACGGCAAAACTTGATTGATAAATTTCAAGAAAAATCAGGGTTTAATATCATTATCTTATCCACTACTGCGGTAGGATTTGGTGTTAACATTCAACGTGCTAATCATGTCATTCATTATACACGTAGTTGGAATCCAGCTAAGGAAGATCAAGCGACTGACCGTGCGTATCGTATTGGGCAAGATAAAGAAGTTTTTGTTTACTATCCAACAGTTGTAACAGATGAATTCAAGACTTTCGAAGTAAAGTTGGATCGACTTTTATCAAGTAAAAGAGAGTTAGCTGATGATATGTTAAAACCAAATACTGATCTTAAAAATGAGTTATTTGATTTATTAAATGAATAAATTCAGTTAGTAAGCTAAGGTGGTTATTTCTTGTGCGGATTTAAAAATACATGAATTGTATCTGCCTACACCAACTGCTAGTAGGGCATGGGAAGAATCCATAACCATTCAGACTAATATGACGTTGTCACAAATATTGATGAAATTTATTTAGGTCATACAATTGTAAAAGAGCAGACACAAATCGACAATTGTCACTACATTGATGTGGGCTCATCCTTTACAAAAAAAACTATGTATCATTAAAGTTCAGTGAGAGGAGTGGGAGAGTTTAGTAAAGGAAAATGATTTAACTGATCAAAAAAACAACACTTAAACTTTGTATCCTGATTTGTATCCTTAATTTTCTGATGAAAAATTAATTCAGTAAAAACAATATTGTATGCAATTATTTGTGTCTGTCTGGGCCCACCAGTTTCGAAACCCCGTAACTCTTTGAGTTATGGGGTTTTTTACGTCTATATGGCTGAAAAAAGATACAACTATTTCGGACCGTAATGTGGTCCATCTTCCAGAAAGTCCGATGGGGAGCTGTCAGGATTCCACAAAATATCACTCAGACCATTTCTTCATGCTCATTTGCGATGCGGTCAGAATCGTGGATGATTCATCTGATGTCAGTACATCGCGCGAGCTGAGCGCAGAGAAAATGGTAAATGAAGTGGGGAATGTTTGAGGTTTTGCTGTTTACCTGTTTCCCCCTAGTGGATTAGGGGGATTTCGGTTTTATCTTGGGGGAATCTACTGATATTTGTTTGAATCTTACAGGCCCTTGTAGAACTTATCGATGAAGGTGCGAGTTTTGAGCACCAGTGTGTTCATGAGGGTTTTACGTTCTGAGATCTTTGGACGATTGATTGGTAGGTCTTTGACATCTTCCTATTTCGGGTCTTACAAACTTTATCTTGATGATGCTGCTACATTGATGACAGAAGCCTTTACAGCCGTGCAACAAAAGACACATATTCCAATGAAGACCTTCATTGATCAGAAATTGGTGTCTGGGATCAAGTTGGATATGAGAACCAAAAAAATGGTGATTGATCCTAGCAAGGCAGCAAATTTCTTTGTACGTTTTTTTGCAGTGAAGGACCGCAATGCGAAGAAGCCAGATTTACGGTACTTGGAGTTCCACGGTATTTCATTTGGGAATTATCAGTACTTGACTACAGCAAAAGAACAAGCGAAGTACAAGAATGTATCCCCACAATTCCAAATTGGACAACGGGTATTTGATTCCATGACAGGTGAGTGTTTGTCAGATACACCATGTCCATTAGTACGATCACGATTGATTATCGTAGAGGAGGAGTACTTTGATGATGTAGCTTAGCCTTATGCACCTTACTGAGTTCAGTGAGTTACATTTTTTGCTTAGTTAGCTTTGCCCTTTTGGGCAATGAAAATGATTGATCTCATTGATCTTTAGTGCTCAGTCAAACATCTTTGCTCGGTCTACAGCTTTGTGTACTCACAGAGCTGTTTGAGCAGAGCAGAAAGATTGATTGAGGGGGAAAAAGAAGGATAGTAGAGATTTGGTGGTTTTGGATTATTTTTCTTCGACTTTGATGAAAGCTAGGGTGGAGTTTTGTTTATTTTTTACTTTTTTTGTGGGTGATTGACCTTTCCAAATTATCTAGCAAATCCGCACTTTACAGTACAGCAGTCGGATATGGTCCTGTTTCTGAATGAGCAAATTGACTTCCAGAAACTAGGGTCGTTTACGGTCGAAGGAAGTTTTGTTGAAAAACATGAACTTAGTTACTACGGTCCATCCAAGACATGAGGGAAAAGTTCGGTCCATTACTGGTCCATCGCAAAAAATATAGGTGTATTTTCTTGGACTTACAGAATCACACTCAATGCGGTTTTAGGGGGATGAAAACCACAAAACCTTTACAGTTCATGAGGTTATGTGTTTTGAGTGCGGTCCTATTGATTTCATTGATTTTTATTATATTTGGTATACCTAAATTATTGTTTTTTATAGTTAAAAAATGAAATGCTGTTCTGACTCATAATCCGTTGGTCGACAGTTCAAGTCTGTCTGGGCCCACCACATTATATAATTATATACACTCATATTAGCTATAAACCATTAATTATTAACGGATTAATTGATTTTTGCCTCATGTAAACTCATGTGCACTTATACATAAGCTGCTTCGTGTATCCGCCAAATATAATTGTGGATACACGTACTAAAATCCAGTTTATATATCTCAATGATTTCAAAAATTAATGACCGATGCCGTATATACGGCATTAAAACCATAAGATAAAAAATACCGTGAATCTGATGTACAAGTCTTTATATGCGAATTACTCCAAAAGATGGGTCTTGGTAATATTGATTTAAAAATAATGCTGCTAAGTGAACAGGCTTAGGAGCTAATCGAAATCTTTGTCTAAGTTGTTCTTGTTTTAAGCATTTTTTATAAATAGTCTGTAAAGACAGACAAAAGTTATCAATCTGACCAAATCTCTCTATAATATCGCCCATCATTACAAGTGTTAGTCGTTCGATGTCGTCATCAAACGGATGATGCGAGTTACTCTCTTTTTTAAGTCAATTTCTTTTCCGTGATTCGGCTTATGTTTCAATATTTAGAATCTTATGGGTCCGTAGGGATACATAAGAATAGTTAGGTGCCCGCATGGAAATCAAGGTCAATTATCTCGACAACCTTCGACAAGAAGCCAAGTTCGATGATTTTACGGTAATTGCCGACCAACCAATTCGTTATAAAGGTGATGGTTCAGCACCAGGACCATTCGATTATTTTCTTGCATCTTCTGCCTTATGTGCCGCCTACTTTGTAAAGGTGTATTGTGCAGCGCGTGATATCCCGACTGATAATATTCGTCTATCGCAAAACAACATCGTAGATCCAGAAAACCGTTACAAACAAATTTTTAAAATTCAGGTGGAATTACCTGCGGACATTTCAGAAAAAGACCGCCAAGGTATTTTGCGTTCGATCGACCGTTGTACGGTTAAAAAAGTGATCCAAACGGGTCCTGAATTTATCATCGAAGAAGTGGAAAGCATTGATGCTGATGCGCAAGCTTTGTTGATGCCAAGTTTAGCCTCTGAAAGCAGTACATTTATTCCGGGTAAAGATCTGCCATTAGAAGAAACCATTGCCAATATGTCAGGCATTTTGGCTGGCCTCGGCATGAAGATTGAAATTGCATCATGGCGTAACATCGTGCCGAACGTGTGGTCTTTACATGTTCGTGATGCGCAATCACCAATGTGCTTTACCAACGGTAAAGGTTCAACCAAAGAAAGCGCTTTAGCCTCGGCATTGGGTGAATTCATTGAACGTCTCAACTGTAACTTCTTCTACAACGATCAGTTTTGGGGTGAAGACATTGCCAATGCTGAATTTGTACATTATCCAGATGAAAAATGGTTTAAGCCGGGTCCACAAGGTGAATTACCAAAAGAAATTTTGGATGAATATACTTTAGAGATTTACAATCCTGAAGATGAACTCCTCGGTACGCATTTGTACGACACCAACTCGGGCAATACTGAGCGCGGAATCTGTTCATTGCCATTCGTGCGTCAGTCCGATGATGAAGTGGTTTATTTCCCATCAAACCTGATTGAAAACTTGTACTTAAGTAACGGCATGAGTGCCGGTAATACTTTGGCCGAAGCACAAGTACAGTGTTTGTCTGAAATTTTTGAACGTGCGGTGAAACGTGAAATTTTAGAAGGCGAGATTGCACTTCCCGATGTGCCAGAAGATGTATTGGCGAAATATCCAGGCATTGTGGCGGGCATTAAAGGTTTGGAAGAGCAAGGTTTCCCTGTACTTGTCAAAGATGCCTCATTGGGGGGGCAATTTCCGGTGATGTGCGTGACCTTAATGAATCCACGTACTGGCGGTGTCTTTGCTTCTTTCGGTGCACATCCAAAATTAGAAGTGGCTTTAGAACGTAGTTTGACTGAGCTATTGCAAGGTCGTAGTTTTGAAGGTCTCAATGATCTACCAAAACCTACCTTTAGCAGCAATGCCGTCACTGAACCGAATAACTTCGTAGAGCACTTTATCGATTCAAGCGGTTTGGTATCTTGGCGTTTCTTTAGCTCAAAATCTGATTATGAATTTGTTGAATGGGATTTTACTTCTGAGGGCGAAAATGCCAATGCGAAAGAAGCGGCAACCATGTTCGGCATTCTCGAAGAGATGGGCAAAGAAGTCTATATGGCAGTGTATCAGCATTTAGATGCAACTGCTTGCCGTATCTTGGTGCCGGGTTATTCTGAAATTTATCTGGTTGAAGATCTGATTTGGGACAATACCAATAAAGCACTTCAGTTCCGCGAAGACATTTTAAATATCCATCGTTTGGATGATGAACAGCTAGAAGCCTTGGTTGAGCGTTTAGAAGAGTGTGAATCTGATGATTACACCGATATCGTGACCTTAATTGGGATTGAGTTTGATGACAATACCGTTTGGGGTCAGCTCACTATTCTTGAACTTAAGCTCCTTATTTATATTGCCTTACAGCAGTTTGAAGAAGCGAAAGACTTAGTTGAACAATTCCTGCAATACAACACCAATACGGTTGAACGCGGTTTATTCTACCAATGCTTAAATGTCGTTCTGGAAGTTGAACTCGATGACGATATGGATTTGGATGATTATGAAACCAATTTCCGTCGTATGTTTGGTGATGAACGGATGGATGCCGTGATTGGTTCTATGGATGGCAGTATCCGCTTCCATGGTTTAACTGAAACCAGTATCAAACTGGAAGGCTTAGACCGTCATTTACGTCTGATCGACAGTTATAAAAAGCTCCATGCAGCACGCAAGAAGTTTGTAGCTGTATCAGAATAGAAATTATGCAGGTGGGAGCAATGACGAATATGACCAAGTTACTCCTATGTTGTTGATATGAAATACATTTAAAAAGTGCTATTTTCTATTCTAAGCATCTGTGTATTAGCAATAAGCCGAATGACTCAAATCATTCGGCTTATTTTTTGTATTTATCCATATAATTTTTTAAATACAATGAGGTAGGAGATACTTCTTGCCTGTGTTGGTCAGCCAGATATTAAACCTCATCAGCTTTTTTGTTTATCGGATTGTTTAATGACCTTATTTAACCGAGTATTAAAAGTAAGTCATTATTTAAAAAGAGTATTAATTCTAGCTTTATTTTGTCATTTGATCTAAAAATTGTTGCTGCATTATTTGAATTATCTCGAAAATGTGGTAATAAATAGGAGTGATGTTTTTTTAGTCACATTGTAGTTTCAGGATGAAATGTATTTTAAAAAAAACTGAATTTTAAAAAACAATCAAAAAGGAGTTTAGGAATGCTTCAATTGCTTATGAAATTATTTTGTTTACATGTTTATGAATATGAGCACATGGAAGAAATTGGGGAAAATCATAAGGAATGCAGAAAGTGTGGAGTGAATAAGCCGCTTTAATTGAATTCTCTTTATAACAAAGAAGTGAGCTTTATGCTCACTTCTTTGTTTTCAGATCAAAATTAGTAATAATTGATAAGTAAAACTTTTTACTTAGGCAAGGCTAAGGCCAATGAATAAAGATTTTAAAGCACAAACTTATATTGTAGATGAGTATCTGGAAGATACATTAACCTGGTTGTGTCATCATCAAGACAGTTTTGACTCATTCACTTATGATGCGATTTCTCAAGAATTGGTGGTGCATCATGCCAATGGTATGGACATCATTCGGGTGGGGGATTATCTGAATGCGGGTTATGGCATTTTAATTACCGCACATAACTTTGCAGAATAAATTTCCATAAAAAAAGCCCACTTTGGGCTTTTTTTATGGAAATTTCAAATCAAGAGCTTAACTTACCATTGCATCTACAGATAACTCTTTAACTGTCGGTTTGGCCTTTTCTGCAACCAAGCCCAACTTATCAAACAATTGTCTGTCTTTACCTTCACCCGCATTTGGGGTGGTCAACAGTTTTTCACCAGAGAACAATGAGTTTGCACCCGCCATGAAAGCCAAGGCTTGATCCGAATCGGATAGAGATTCGCGACCGGCAGAAAGACGAATATAACTCTTAGGCATAATAATTCGTGCCACAGCAATGGTACGAATCCATTCCGTGATATCAAGTTTTTCTACATCTGCAAGCGGAGTACCTTCAATCGGGACGAGCATGTTGATGGGTACAGATTCAGGATGAATGGGTAACGTTGCAAGTTCGTACAAAAGACCAATCCGATCTTTACTGTTTTCACCTAAGCCAACAATCCCGCCACTACAGACTTTCATACCTGCTTGACGGACATGATCCAAAGTATTTAAACGATCATCATAAGAGCGTGTGGTAATTACATTAGGATAATATTCACGAGAGGTATCGAGGTTATGGTTGTAATAATCTAAACCCGCTTCACTCAGGCGTTCGGCTTGAGATTGATTGAGCATACCCAAAGTCATACAGGTTTCTAAGCCCAGTGCTTTCACTTCGCTGACCATTTCTAACACATAAGGCATGTCGCGTTCATGCGGATTACGCCAAGCAGCCCCCATACAGAAACGTGAAGAACCTGAAGCAAGTGCTTCTTTGGCTTCTTGAATCACTTTATCGACAGCAATACGTTTTTCAGCTTCAAGTTTTGAATCATAACGCGCTGACTGTGAGCAATATTTGCAATCTTCAGGGCATTTACCGGTTTTAATCGAAAGCAAGGTGCTGACTTGAATCGTATTTGGATCAAAGTGTTCACGATGAATGCGCTGTGCTTCAAAAACTAAATCCAAAAAAGGCTGATTATATAAAGCCTGAATTTCGTCACGTGTCCAGTCATTACGTACATTCATTGGTGAAAATCCATAATCATCATTATTTATTATTTTTTATCATACCTAATTTATGTGAAATCAAAAGGCATAAAAAGCCAAATTTGATGGTATCTATCGATTAAATTGAAATCAATTTGATAATTATAAGATTGTATATTTAGTTACAAAGTAACTTGAATTGCTGTAAATATAGTTGCAAAGTTTTTTGTGATATTTTTTATTTTGCACTGAACTGGACGCTAATTTTTTTATAAGGCTGAAACTTTGCACATATCTAGAAAAGTGGAATTTAAGAAAATATCTTACAATAAGTTAAGTCCTTGATTAGATTTAGTCACTTGTTCCTGAATCGCCCAATCAATATGGACTTGCACAATCTCATCATGCGAATCACGCGTTTGCTTTAAAGTTTCAATAATTTCATGAGAAAATGGTGCATTGCCTAAACCAATCGCAATATTTCGCATAAAGCTTTGATAACCGGTACGCCGTATTGGACTGCCTTCAGTCTTGGCTAAAAAGGTCGGTTCATCCCAGTACCATAAATCCAGTAAATTGATCTGATCCAAACCATGTCGTGGATTAAAATCTTCAATCGTGGCTTTTTTGGCAAAACTATTCCATGGACAAATCAGCTGGCAATCATCACAGCCAAAAACCCGATTCCCAATGCCACGACGTAATTCTTCAGCAATGATGCCCTTATATTCAATGGTTAAATAAGCAATGCATTTACGCGCATCGAGCATATAAGGTTCAACAATGGCTTGGGTTGGGCAAATGTCAATACAGGCTGTGCAAGAGCCACAATGCTTGGTTGCAGGGGAGTCAAAGGGCAAATCAAGCGAAGTAAACAGTTCACCTAAAACAAAGAATGAACCTGATTTTTTCTGAATCAACAAGGTATGTTTACCTGTCCAGCCCATACCGGCATTTTCTGCTAAAGATTTTTCAAATACAGGCGCAGAGTCAGCAAAAGGGCGTGATTCAAAATCACCCACTTTTTCACGAATGATGCTGGCTAAAGTTTTTAAACGACCGCGCATGGTTTTATGGTAATCGCGACCACGGGCATAGCGCGCAATAATGGCTGCATTGGGTTCATCTGGTACATAACGCGGTTTAGGGGTTTCCACCAGATAGTTCATCCGTACGCAAATAATACTTTTGGTGCCGGGAACCAGCAAAGTGGGATCGGCACGTTTTTCTAAATTTTCTTCCAGAAATTTCATGTCGCCATGATAACCACGTTTTAAATATTCTTGAAAACGTGGCAATTCTTCTTGAGCATCTGGTTTGGCAATGACACAATCACTGAAGCCTAATTGCAAGGCTTGAGCTTTAATCCACGCTTTTAGCGCTTCAGGATCAGTTTGATCTAAAGGTATTTTCTGTGACGGTGTGGATGTTGCCATAATTTAACAAGAAGGGAAGAACAATGCGTCAGCAAGTTTATCATAGCCCAGTTTATCTTAGCCAAAGTATTCAAGCATGGGAGCAACGCTGGTTTGCCAAGCAAAACAGTTCTTATGCCTTAATGCAGCAAGTCGCCTGGATGATTGCGCAGCGCTTAGTTCCCATTTTCCAGCAACATCAAATAAAAAAAATCGCGGTGTGTTGTGGGCAAGGCAATAATGCAGGTGATGGATATTTAACGGCTAAATATTTAAAACAAGCCGGTTTTAATGTCGAGATTTATGCAGCTGAATTGGGTGCTTCAAAAGATTTATATAGTGCCTATCAAGAAGCGCTAGCTGCAGAAATAAAAATCCATTCAGGTTTTGAATTTCAAAAAACATATGACTGTTATATCGATGCTTTGTTTGGTATCGGTTTAAATCATGAACTCAGTGCTGATTGGCAACAGATTATTCAAAGCATCAATGTTCAATCCGCTTTGAAAATTGCCATTGATGTTCCAAGTGGTTTACAGGCCAATAGTGGTCAGCCTTTACCTTGTGCAATCAAAGCCGATTACACCTATTCGGCTTTAGGTTTAAAAGCAGGATTATTTACCGGACAAGGCAAAGAATTTGCAGGGCAAGTTGATGTCGTTTCGCTGATTCCTACCGATACAGAATTAGAACCGATTGCCAAACTTTCCGCAACGAAGATTTCACTTCCGCAACGCGAAGCTTTTGGGAATAAGGGCAGTTATGGTCATGTACTCATTATCGGTGGACATGCGGATATGGGCGGTGCGGTCATGATGGCTGCCGAATCTGCCTTTAGTGCGGGTGCGGGGAAAGTCACCATTGTCTGTCATGAGAAACATCACACTGCGATTTTGGCACGCTCACCGAATATTATGCTCCGTGATATCAATGCCTTGACCGAAGCAGAGATTCAGCAATTATTAGATCATGTCGATGCGGTCAGTTTTGGTATGGGTTTAGGACGTGATACGTGGTCAGAACAACAATTTTTCAAATGGTTCCCAAAGCTCAATACAGCTGAACATTTACATGTGGTGCTCGATGCCGACGCTTTATGGTTTTTAGCTGGACATCCTGAATTATTAAAACCCGATAGTTATGCGACACCCCATCCGGGTGAAGCGGCAAAACTTTTGAATTGTTCTGTGAAAGATATTGAGAATGATCGAATTGCAGCAATTCATCAACTGCAAGAAAAATATGCAGGACAATGGGTGCTTAAAGGTGCAGGTAGTTTGATTTTGCAAGATCAGCTCTGGATTTGCACAAAAGGCAATGCCGGGATGGGAACGGGCGGCATGGGGGATGTATTGGCAGGCATGATCGCGAGTTTAAAAGCCCAATTTTCTGAGCAAATCCATCTGCATGAAATTGTTACTTTACATGCTTTGGCAGGAGATTGGCTGGCTACAAAAGGGATGCGTGGTGTGCAGGCTCATCATATGCATGAAGCGATTTATCATGTGGTCAATGGGAGTCATGATGAATAAAGCCATCAAATTAATCATTCATGGCAAAGTGCAAGGTGTGGGCTACCGCCGCTGGTTTGAACAGCACGCTTTAGCATTAGAACTCAAAGGCTATGTAAAAAATCTGGATAGCGGTGAAGTTGAAGCGGTCATTGTTGGTACGGAAAATCAGCTTCATGCAATCATTGAACGTAGTTATATTGGTCCATCACGTGCCGAGGTTTCCCAGATTATTCAAATTGAATTTAATCCCGATCAGGATTTTATTGCATTTAAAATGTTGCGATAAATATGACTTGGATAAAAACAAAAATATAAGGGGGAAATGATGGATAAATATCTGGTTGTGGCGATTGTGATTGCAATTTGCATTGTTATGGTGATTTACACACAACGTGGTGAGAGTCCAAGTCGCTCAGGCAATATGTCATTTAAGGACATCGTGCAAAAAGAATTCAGAAAATATAAAGTGATTGAAAGGAATCAAACCATTATGATTTGCGAAATGAATCATCGTAATGAACCTGATGAACTGGTTTTTATCCGGATTGATCCCAATCAGAAAAAGAATATAAGAAACTTCGGCCGGAGAGTGACTTTTACTTATCCCAAGCAACCCTCGATTGGTGAAATGCGTAAAGATTTCGCGCCGTATCTGTAAATATTCTACTTATCTTCTTCTAGTGCTGGTACGACTACGACCGCGTGCCATACCCCCTAGGGCATTCAATACTGCCATTTTACTCATACTGCCTGAAGCATGCGCATGGCAAATTGCAGCCGCTAAAGCATCGGCAGCATCCTGTTGCGGTTTAATGCTTAAATTTAAAATACGCATCACCATCATTTGAACCTGTTCTTTATCTGCTGCACCATAGCCAACCACGGATTGTTTAATTTGTCGTGCTGTATATTCGGCAACTTGTAAATCCAGATTCACCAATGCTGCAATGGCAGCACCACGAGCTTGACCCAGCTTTAGCGCAGAGTCGGGGTTTTGTGCCATAAAGACTTGTTCGACTGCTGCTTCGGTAGGACCATGAAATTTAACAATACGTTCAACACCTGCAAAAATTCGTTTTAAGCGTTCAGGCATTTCCGGGGTCTCGGTACGAATGGTTCCTGCATCTACAAAAGTCAATTTTTGCCCATCTTTTTGAATAATACCGTAGCCTGTCATACGAGAACCCGGATCGATACCAATAATTAATGACATAAAAAGACTTTAAAAATAAAATAATGCCCATATTGTTACATAAGCGTATCAAAAAAGCTTGATCGTGATTAAGCACTTGAATATTGCACCCTATTTATTTTGTTGAGATTTGATTAATTTTTATGAAATTATTTCTTATTGTTTTAGCTGGCTTAATCCTTGAAGTCTTTGTCTGGATTGGCGTGGGTGACCTCGTCGGCAGCATGTGGTACGTATTTTTCTGGTTTGTTGCTGCCTTCCTTATAGGTATGAATCTGATTCGTAAATATTCAGCAGGTTTGATGCCGCAAATGCAGCAAATGCAAATGGGACAAATGAGTGGTGATCCTGCCTTAACCGGAAATCTGCCTAAAATTCTGGCAGGTTTTTTCTTGCTGACCCCAGGTTTGATCACGGATGTATTGGCCGTGCTGATTTTGATTCCTCCTGTTCAAAATATGTTTAAAAATGTCATGATGAAAACCATGGCAAAACGCCAGCAAGCCATGATGGAAAAAATGATGGGGGGTATGATGGGCGATATGAATGGCATGGGCGGGGGTGCTCAAGGTCAAAATCCATTTGCAGATATCATGCGTCAAATGCAGGACATGCAACAGCAGCAAGGTGGTTCACCGCGTCATGACTCTAGTGTGATTGATGGTGAAGCGCGCGAAGTGATGCCTGATGCGAAAAAAATTGAAATGAAAGATGTGAATAAATAAGTTTATTGATCTATATTTTTAAAGCCGAATCCTGATGATTCGGCTTTTTTATTGGCTCTAAATTTGTATGGAAATTAGATGGCAAGACATGCAAAAAATTGAACAAACGATATAATACGTTTTTTTAAAATCTTCTCTATTTCTATGTCATTGCTTTTGACCATTTGTGCACTGCATTTTTTTGCACAGCTTAGCCCGGGGCCGGATGTTCTACTGATTGCTAAAAGTTCAGCATCGACTTCAAGAGCGAACACTTTAAAAATTATTTTCGGTATTTCAGTCGGTATTGTGGTTTGGGTGGTGCTGACTTTACTTGGCTTTACTGTGCTGATAGAACAATTTCCATGGATACAACAGATATTAATGTTGATTGGTGGATTATTTTTGGCTCGAATGGGTTGGGCAATGCTCAATGGTGGTTTAAAAACCCTGAAGCAAGAAACCAGTTTGGAGGATGGTCAACAACTCGTTGCACCTGATTCTAAGAACCATTTTTTATTGGGCTTGTTTACCAATTTATCCAATCCTAAAACCCTGATTTATTTCAGTAGTGTGTTTTCTTTAGCTTTAAGTTCATCTGCATCGACCCATTTAAAAACCCAGCTTGCAGTGATTATTCCACTCCAAACCTTTTTGGTCTTTGCTTTGTTCATGCTGATTATGTCGATGCCAAAAATCAAAGCGGCTTATCAGCGTTCAGGAAGTTATATCGATATTATTTCCGGGGGATTGTTCCTGATTTTTGCAATCTGGTTAGGGGTTGACGCATTAGCAATGCTTTAGTCTTTTTTGACGGAATCATCAGTGAGTGATGGAGATGGGGGAGTGGCAGGGTGTACTTCCTCATTTTTTTCGCCTTGAGAATAGCGATTGGGTTTTAAGGTTGCTTCAGTATTTTCTGAACCTTTATAGCTGCGGCTACGGTTGGCACGTTCGCGTAAGCCACCTTTTTTAATCAGTTGAACCATCATACACTCCAGATCATTGCTTGCTATTTTAACTAAAAACATGAGCATGATGTGGATCTTAAACACATCGATTTAATGTTTGACTAATTCCATCTTTGTAATTGGATTGAATATGTTAATTTTAATATAAATAACTGTTTTATATGATTAATTTTATAAATTATTTTTTGGTCTATATTACTTGTTGAAAATAGTCTTGTATTACGTTAAAGACTCACATAAGATTTTATTGATATTACCTTCCACCAAAAAAAATAGGGTGGAAATATAAAAACAAGAATGTGCGTAATGTAGGAGCATAGCTATGCTATATCAATATCATTGTGCCTGTTGTGATCAGGTCGTTGAATCAACCCATCATAAAGAATGCACAAATTGCGGTTCACATAATATTAGAAGTCCGTATGGATTCTGGATTTTTTGTGTTTTAACCTGCCTTGCAGCAGTCATCATCTTTAAAATTGTTCATGTCTATTTACAGGATCATCAAGAAACGCCTGTACAAATTTCATTATTAGAAGTTCTACAAAAGGCAGATAAGACGAAATAATGATTTTTACGTAAAAAAAAGCCCACAGATGTGGGCTTTTTATGAAAAAATTACAGTCCAGCAGAGGCTTTAAGCACTTCCACTTTGTCTGTTTTTTCCCAGGTAAATGCAGTGTCTGAACCTTCACGGCCAAAGTGACCATAAGCCGCAGTTTGCTTATACATCGGTTGAATCAAGTCCAACATGCGGGTAATACCGTACGGACGTAAGTCGAAGTGTTCACGAACCAATTGAATGATCAATTCTTCAGGCACTTTTGCTGTATTGAAGGTATTGATTGAAATTGAAGTTGGCTCAGCCACACCAATGGCATAAGACACCTGAATTTCACATTTATCAGCAAGACCTGCAGCAACAATATTTTTCGCTACATAACGGCCTGCATAAGCAGCAGAACGGTCAACTTTAGATGGATCTTTACCAGAGAAAGCACCACCACCGTGACGTGCCATACCACCGTAAGTATCTACAATGATTTTACGGCCGGTTAAACCACAGTCACCCACAGGACCGCCAATCACAAACATCCCGGTTGGGTTGATGTGGAATTTGGTGTCTGCATGGAACATTTCAGCAGGAATTACTTTCTTCACGATTTCTTCAATCACAGCTTCTTTAAGATTTGCTTGTGAAATTTCAGGATCGTGTTGGGTAGACAATACCACTGCGTCTAAACGAACAGGCATGCCATTTTCATAAGCAAAAGTCACCTGACTTTTCGCATCTGGACGTAACCAAGGCAAACGACCATTACGGCGTAGTTCAGCCTGTTTTTCCATTAAGCGATGTGCATAAGAAATAGGAGCAGGCATCAAGACGTCAGTTTCACGGCTTGCATAACCAAACATCAAGCCTTGGTCGCCTGCACCCTGATCTTCAGGTTTTTGACGGTCAACACCTTGAGCAATCTCAGGAGACTGTTTACCAATCATGTTGATGACAGCACAGGTTGAACCATCAAAACCCAGGTCAGAATGGTGATAACCAATTCCATTTACGGTTTGACGTACAATTGCTTCGAAGTCAACATTTGCAGTTGTTGTGATTTCACCGGCAAGTACTACCGCACCCGTTTTTACAAGCGTTTCACAAGCAACCCGTGCATATGGGTCTTCTGTTAAGATTGCATCCAAAATAGCGTCACTGATTTGGTCAGCCATTTTATCCGGATGGCCTTCGCTTACAGATTCCGAGGTAAATACAGCGTACTCGCGCATAAGTCCTATCACAGTTAATTTTAAAGACCCGATATGTTACATCGAGTTAGACTTTTGGACTAGTTCTACACGACCAAAATGACTGAAATTATTTCAATTTCACGACTTTTTAATTGATATATGCATCTAAAAAACTGATAAGCAGAAGAAATTCAGCTTTAAAGTGTGAATTTCCGATATGAAAATTTTTAGGGCGCACATATTTAATCAGCCAGTCAAAGTGTATTTGTTGTTGAGTTAAATATTATTGCCAAGATTGCCTGTTTAAATTTATATATAAAAATAATTTTAATTATCAATATATTAATAAAAATAAATTGTATGGCATTATTGTTTTTAGATCAGTCTATCAATCGTATGTAAGCAACAATAACAGTCATAAAACATCGATTTAAAATAAGTATATTTTTCATTAAATATTCCCAAAGATGAATTTTATTCAACTTTTGTGTCTATTGATTGTTAATTGATCAATTTTATTTAATAAAACTTTATTGACACCATTAGGTGATGAAAATTTATCCATAAATAGGGAAATGAAAAAAGTGATTCCTTTAATAAGGAAAATGTTTGAATAATGTTCTGACTCAATAAATGCAGCTGAGTTATCGTTAAAAGATTATTTATTGGTTTTAAATTAAATAAATCACTGCTTTTACTTAGCCGTTAAATGCTTAAAACCGATGTGAAATTGAACTCTGCCTGCATTTAAAGATGTCTAGTCACGAATAAATGTTGAAATGTTGACTATTAGGCTTTACCCCTTGCTGTTTTTTTAAGACAATATAGCCAGCTTTGAATTTTCCTATTCATCATCTTCTTTAAACGATTTAGTTGGACTCTGACCTATGACAACCCCGCTTAACGAACGTCGTATTGCAAACGCAATTCGTGTATTGGCAATGGATGCTGTGCAAAAAGCAAATTCAGGACATCCAGGTGCTCCAATGGGGATGGCAGATATCGCTGATGTAGTATGGCGCGAATTTTTAAATCATAACCCAACAAATCCACAATGGGCCAACCGTGACCGTTTCGTATTGTCGAACGGCCATGGCTCAATGCTTCAATATGCATTATTACATTTAACCGGTTATGCACTTTCAATCGACGATTTGAAATCATTCCGTCAATTACATTCTAAAACGCCTGGTCACCCGGAATTGGGTTATGCACCAGGTATTGAAACCACCACTGGTCCATTAGGTCAGGGTATTGCCAATGCAGTTGGTTTTGCACTTGCTGAAAAAACTTTAGCAGCTCAATTCAACAAAGACGACATTAAAGTTGTTGACCATTTCACTTACTGTTTCCTCGGTGATGGTTGCTTAATGGAAGGTGTTTCACATGAAGCATGTTCATTGGCAGGTACTTTAGGTCTGGGTAAGTTGATTGCTTATTATGACGACAACGGCATTTCAATTGATGGTGAAGTTGAAGGCTGGTTCTCTGACGATACAGAACAACGTTTCCATGCATATGGCTGGCAAGTGATTAAAGTTGATGGGCATGATGCTGATGCAATCCGTCAAGCAACTTTAGATGCAAAAGCTGAAACTGCTAAACCAACGTTAATCATCTGTAAAACAGTGATTGGTTTAGGTTCACCAAACAAACAGGGTAAAGAAGATTGCCACGGTTCACCGTTAGGTAATGACGAAATCGCATTGACGCGTGAAGCTTTAGGCTGGAAAGAAGAAGCATTTGTTATTCCTGCAGACGTATATGCCGCATGGGATGCGAAAGATAAAGGTGCTAAATCTGAAGCTGCTTGGAATGAAGTATTTGCTGCCTACGCTGCTAAATACCCAACTGAAGCTGCTGAGCTTAAACGTCGTATCTCAGGTGATTTACCTGCTGACTTCGTTGCAAATGCAGATGCATATATTGCTGAAGTGAATGCAAAAGCTGAAACTGTTGCAACACGTAAAGCGAGCCAAAATGCTCTTCAAGCGTTTGGTCCGTTACTTCCTGAAATTCTAGGCGGTTCTGCTGACCTTGCAGGTTCGAACCTGACACTTTGGAAAGGTTGTGAAGGCGTTCAGGACAATCCTGCCGGTAACTACGTTCACTACGGTGTACGTGAGTTCGGTATGACTGCAATTGCCAATGGTGTTGCACTTCACGGTGGTTTCATCCCTTACGTAGCAACATTCTTGATGTTTATGGAATATGCACGTAATGCAGTACGTATGTCTGCATTGATGAAACAACGTGTGATTCATGTTTATACGCATGACTCAATTGGTCTGGGTGAAGATGGTCCTACACATCAACCTGTAGAACAAATTGCATCTTTACGTGGCACGCCAAACTTAAACACTTGGCGTCCATGTGACACCGTAGAAGCAGCAATTTCTTGGAAATCTGCACTTTTACGTTCTGAAGGTCCAACAGCATTGATCTTCTCTCGTCAAAACTTGCCATTCCAAGCGCGTACTGATGCTCAAATTGCTGATGTTGCCAAAGGTGCTTATGTATTGGCTGAAGAAAAAGGCGAATTAAAAGCAATCATTATTGCAACAGGTTCTGAAGTATCTCTTGCAATGGAAGCTTATGCACAACTTGAAGGTGTGCGTGTTGTGTCTATGCCATGTGCTGAAGAATTCGTTAAACAGGATGCGGCTTATCGTGAAGCGGTTCTTCCATCTCACATCCGTGCGCGTGTAGCTGTTGAAGCTGCGCATGTGGATTACTGGTGGAAATTTGTAGGTCTTGATGGTCGTGTGATCGGTATGACGACTTATGGTGAATCTGCACCTGCAAAAGACTTATACCAATATTTCGGTATTACAACTGATGCTGTCGTTGCTGCTGTAAAAGAAATTACTGCTTAATTTAAAATATTAATTCAGTTAAAAACGCCCCATAGGGGGCGTTTTTATTTTGATAAATTTTAACGATATTCTTCTAGCAGTTTTTAGGAATAAGTATATAGTGATGCCATTCATTAAGTATTCATTTTGAGATGGCATTTATTCAGCATAAGTGAGGAAAATATGAGCCTTTATAATCAGATTAGTGATGAAATCACTTTAATGGAACCGGGCGAGCAAAAGTGGATCGGTCAGGATCTGCCTTTAGAAAGTATGATGGCTGTGGTATTAATGTTGAAAGAGCTGGACGAAGAGAAAGTCATTAAAGTTCGCCGTCAAAATCGTGAAAAGCACACCGGTTTAAAACAAATCGATCGTGTCTTGGTTGAGAAGTTATAAAAGATTAAGCATCTTTAAAAGCCCCACATGGGGCTTTAATTGTTTTAGCGATGTAGTAAAACTCTTTGATCATTTTTAAATCGTTCATCAGTTTAAATTGAAATAGATCAAGTCAGTCAATTGTAAGCCGGGCAGCATGATCCACTTTCCATATAAAGCCGATTGACTGTGTGTTTTTTGTATTAAATGATTCGAAAATTATTAAAAAAATACTGCAAATCATGCACTGAGATAGAATAATAAAAGTTGATTAAAAAATAATTGGGTAGATTTATCAAATATTTAGCATCAATGAGTTGATATTGATGCCAGATTGATCTGCAAAGTCCAGGGATTGTTCTATTCTTGCAACATATCGTTTTATCTATACCAGTGAATTAAGATAAGAAACCTATAGACTAACAACCATTCCAAAGCGAGATAAGAACACATGAATTTTAAAGCAATAACTTTAGGTTTAGCGGTTGCATCAGTTGCAACTTTGTCATTGGCAAAACCCGTTGCTTACCAAATTGACCCGACTCATTCAGCAACAGTTTTCTCATGGAGCCACTTTGGTTTCTCTACACCATCTGCGAACTTTTCTGACATTCAAGGTACGATTAACGTCGATAATGAAAAGCCTGCAAACTCGTCTGTAAATGTTAACATTCCGGTATCAAGCATTAATACCAATGTAAAAGCATTGGATGAGCATATTCAAACTGCAGAATTCTTTGATGTTGCCAAATATCCGAACATCACTTTTAAAAGTACCAAAGTTCAGGCTTTAGGCAAAAACAAATACAGAATCACTGGTAATTTAACCGTGAAAGATGTGACTAAACCTGTGGTACTTGATGCTGTATTAAATAAACAAGCAGTGCACCCAATGACTAAACTGCAAACTGTTGGTTTCAATGCAACCACTTCATTTAACCGTTCAGCCTTTGGTGTTGGCGGTTATGTTCCAAATGTGGGCGATAAGGTTACTGTAAACATCACCACTGAAGCCTCAGTTCCTGCGAAAAAATAAGCCTAAAATGCGCTAAAAAAAAGCACCATCAATGGCACTGCTGTCCCACAATTTTTCATAAAAGGAGGCTCAATTGAGCTTCCTTTTGTTTTATCGGTATTTTATCGGGCATGAATAAAGCTTTTAAGGTTTTTCTCTCAAACAGATTTACTTGGAT
>NZ_JABERK010000029.1:0-913 GCF_013004315.1 Acinetobacter sp. ANC 5378 | reverse complement strand
AATAGACTTCTTTCATAAATCATTTTTTACTCAGCTCCTGGTTATAAATTCCAGCAATTAAATTGAATCTCAAACCGAGTCTTTTGCCTCTATTTCGATAACGCTCAGCAAGGATTTTGAAGGTTTTCAGCCTGCCAAATACATGCTCTATGCCGATTCTTCTTTTATTGATTTCCTGATTATAGATTTTTAGTTCAGGATCCAATTTACACTGTCTTTTGGCTTTTAAAGGCAACAGGCTATTTGGATGCAGAGCATAAATCCCCTGATAGCCTTTATCTGCAAGAACAAAGGCTTCTGAAGGAATCAGCTTTATGTTTCTTTTAAATAGCTCGAAATCATGTACAGCACCGCGACTGCTACATAAACTCAGTATTTGCCGAGTCTTGTAGTGAATCATGGCCTGTACTTTGAAGGTATGGGTCTTTTTCTTGCCGCTATAGCTTTTCTTCTGTTTTTTTAGGTCTTTGGATTGGAATTTCTGTGGCATCCACGATCACAACATTCCAGTCGATGCCTTCGCCTTCGGGTAAACTCTTCGGTAAATTAAAAAGATTGGACCGAATCAGGCAGTCTTCAACATGACGTACAATTCTTGAGGCTGTGGGCTCTGAAATACCGTAACTCGTCGCAACGTGAAATAACGTTCGATATTCCCGCCAATAGCTCAGGCAGAGCAGAACTTGGTCTTCCAGGCTTAACTTGGGCGGTCTGCCTTTAGTAAGAACATGTTTCTTCAATTGCTCAACCATTAAATAGAAGGTTGACCATGAGATGCCAGTGTATCGCTTAAACTGAGGATCAGAAAGCTTGTTTGAATCGATGTATTTCATCCGCAGATTATGCACGAATGCTAAGAAATCTTGGGTACGAATATTAACCAAAAGAAGATCATTTTTTGATTTATGAAAGA
>NZ_JABERK010000028.1:0-48521 GCF_013004315.1 Acinetobacter sp. ANC 5378 | reverse complement strand
AATGGCAGTAAAATGGCAGTAAAATGGCAGTAAAATGGCAGTAAAATGGCAGTAAAATGGCAGTAAAATGGCAGTAAAATGGCAGTAAAATGGCAGTAAAATGGCAGTAAAATGGCAGTAAAATAGCTCAAAATTAGTTCTTAAAATACCTAAAAAATAATGTTATTGGCAGAGATTGGCTCTTATTACCTTTAAATTGTCAAAAATTTTTTAATAATGGCTAACTTATGAATACATGTGGTAGAGATTGGTCTTAAAAGTATAGTTTTTCCAAGAAAGGAAATCTAATTGTCTCTAAATACCAGCAAGTGGAAGATCAAGTTCTTTTCTGTCTAAGTTATTCGTGAGAATACTGAACTGATCCTAGACAAAATAATGGACAGTACTTCCCCCTAAAATTAACGTAACGTTAACTTTGAAGAAACTCAAATAAGATCTAATGTGATTGTAGGAATCCAGTAGATACAGACCAATATCTACTCATGCTTCATCAATTGAACTGTATCCCAGATTAGGAACCGGTTATATTTTCTGCAAAGATAGGATGAACTTCTCGATCATCTCTCTTTCTGAATCTGGTAAACCTTGAATTGACTTTGCAACCGGATCAGTACCTAAATCTGAATATTGATCCGTGCGACCCAGTAAATAATCAGCAGATACATTTAGTACAACAGCAAGCTTAAAAAAATTCTCCAAAGACGGCTTTCTAGAACCAGCTTCAATATGAGAAATAGAAGTTGATGGGATACCTGTTTTGTCCGCAATATCCTGTTGAGTCATTTTTCTTTGTTTTCTTATTTCCTTGAGCCTTGCACAAAATAGCTCAGAATCCATCTCAATCAACATAAAACACCATAAATCGACAATAATAACTTGACTATTTAGACAAGTTTTCATATATATATTGATAGTATTTTATTGTCTATTTCGACAAAAAGACATCTCAAAAGAAAATTAAAGGAGGAAAATTATATGAACAATATTGTATGTGCATGAATACAAGATCTCGACAATCATGTATTCATGCTTTCCATTCCAAATCTTTGAAATGAAAGATGTAAAATTTCGACGTTTTACCTTTGCATTCTTTCATAACAGACGATTTAAGTAAATTTTTCTTCAAATAAAATATTAATTAGCTTAAGGATTCTTTTATGAGTAATTCACCAAGTCAGTTTCCAATTTCTATCCATCCTGTTATTCGAAGTCTAAATGTACGTAATATTTCAAAAATGATTGCTTCTAAAATTATTGAAAAAACTGAATTAAATTTACAATATAACTCATTATTTTGTACAAAGCTAAACGTTGCTACAGACTTTAATACATACGAAGCTGTAGCTTACTATATCGATAATCAATATTTTGAAAAATATGGTTTTAAGAAGCCTACACTAATTAATATACAAACTGTATATGAAGAACTTTTTTCAGATTTTTCTTCTATTATAAAATATGAATTATCCTTTTAAATAAAAAATTTTTAAGGAGTAATCTAAAATAATAAATCAAGAACATCCTTAAACTAAATAAAGTTAAGGATGTTCTTTATATTATAGCAATTTAAAAAATCGAGAGTGTTTATTGCTGTTCGGCATTTATAAATACTTAAAACATGATATCTAGTGCAGTTAACAGCTGACCGAAGCGGCTTTGAATGCTGAAATTGAAAAATTATTTGGCAGAAAATCCTCAACCCCAAATCTGCAAAACCATGGCATTCATGACATTCTTATCGCTTGTGTGAATGGCATTTACTCAGTGCTTAGTTGTTCAAATACCCGAAAGCGGTTCGAAAGCTGACTTACACCACCCATGTGATTAAAGCAGTCCATCGTCATTTCAGGAAACTGACCAAAACCCGGGGGCTTTTCCGAATGAAAATAGCCTGCTGAAATTGCTCTATATTGGCATTCAACAGGCTTCGGAAAAAATGATGGGTTTAGAGATAGCTAGATTGAAACAGTCTCTATGAATCACACATGTAAACGTACGTTTCAACACTTTATTTTACGAAGCTCTTCTTTCTCTTCTGCAGCTAACTCTCTTTTCCCATAAAGTTGCTTTAAAACATCATCAAGTCCAGCATATTTCAGATGCATGTATAGACATAGCGCCGTATGACCACAAAAAATATATTTATTTTCCGGCTCCTTGAACCAAAAACCATCATCTAATATCAGTCGACTTCTTTCCTGGTTGGTCAGAATGTCATATATCGAAGTTTGGTTAACCTCAATATCGATATCCGGCTGATACTTTTTCGTAACCAATGAAAATGTCTTATTTACTTTACACTTACCTTTTTCCTTAGCAATTTTAACTACTCTTTTTAACTTAGTGAATTTTTTCATATGCGTTCACTCCTGCATCTTTCTTTTTCTTTTTGATACCAAGCTTCGATTTCTTCAGTATCGAAGTAGACAGCCGCTTGACGGGAAGTGCCACTTTTAATGGCCTTCGGAAATGACTCGTCACTTTCGCGGATTTTTCTTAAATAATCACGTGAAACATTTAGGAGCTCGCAGACTTGATTATATCGGAGTCGCAAGGGTTTAATTGCCTGGTGGGGAGACTGCAAAGCAAGCATCTCAAGACCTTGAGTATTACGTAAAACGGCACGTCGCGTTTTTTTAAAGTGATCCAACTTTGGAACTCCTTCTTAAATTATTAAATCGAGCGTACCAAAAAATATTTTTTTCAAATCGTATTCGTATAAAACTCAAAAAAAAAGTCACTTTAAAAGTGACTTTTTTTATTAATCCCCTATTAACTAAATAAAATAATTTTTTTTGGATCATTCATTAAACATAGTCAAAGTATTCACCAAGTTTAATTCCCGACAAAGCATGAAATTCGTCTGCTCGAATAACCTTTCAAACACAGGATGTCCCGATAATTGCTGAGTACCCCGAAATGGATGATCCCGATATTCTGGCATTACCGGAAACTCTGCATTCCTCACTCTCAGCTCAAAGCTCAATGCATCAAACCAGTCTTTATCAAAGCTCTTATCTTGAAGTTTAACCAGCTCATTTGCTGCTACCGGGTACGTCACCCAGAGCTTACGCATCATGCCCTGTTGTTCAACTTCTTTCGTGTAGCTATCTGTTTCTGATTCAAGAACAGCAGAAATCATATTCGTGATCTCTCTGATATGCTTTTGAATGTTCTTATAGGCATTCAACTGAGGGAATCCCATCTGCAGGGCGATCAACTCATTCAGGAATATCCTTAATGAATCCTGTGAGAGATTGTCATTGGCAATATCAAA
This sequence comes from Acinetobacter sp. ANC 5378, assembly GCF_013004315.1. Lineage (NCBI taxonomy): Bacteria > Pseudomonadati > Pseudomonadota > Gammaproteobacteria > Moraxellales > Moraxellaceae > Acinetobacter > Acinetobacter sp. ANC 5378. The sequence goes on along the minus strand of NZ_JABERK010000028.1, from coordinate 45,244 downwards.
CGACTCCTTGTTACCGAAGTTCGAGCGATCTTCCATAATCATAGGGCCACAGATATAGATATTTTCAGGAATGGTCAAAGCATCTTCCTGATCGCTAATGGTGAGTAGTCTGGACTTAAGCGAATGATGGTCCCGGCACCATTTCTCGTAGAACTGAAGTTCTTTTAACTCAGGCGTTAATGTCGGCGTGTAAAAACTTCGGTATTTGTTGGTCTTAGTGCTATAGGTAGAACTGAGCTTATTTGCTGAGTAAACCGTTTGAGCCTTCTCTACTACAGCCTTAAGCCTTCCAACCAATTCACCCTCGGTTGCAGCAATCTTATAAAGAACACTATTCACGTCCTTCATGAAATCCCTGATCAAAGAAGCTAGCCCCGGTTTATCACTGGCCTTATCCTTCACCTCACCAATTGGGATCATGGCGATCTGAGTTTTTTTGAAGCCAGCATCCCCAGTGATACGAGTATATAAAGTCCCACGAATAAGCATGAAAATTGAGAGCATATCCAATGAGCTCTTAACTTTATATTCAAGCTCTGTCTGAGTTTCATCATTAGATACCAAGTAGAAATCTTCTACCAGAATCGTCAGCAGACGATCACGTTCATCGCCGTTGACCCACTCATTTTTCTCTTTATCCAAATATCCACCACGTCCCCGGTAAACAAGCTGGGCGATTTCCATTAAAGAGGCTTCAATTGCGAAACGAGGCATGGCAGCAATGATTGAATCACAGTTCGGGAACGAAATACCCCTAGCCGCAGTCGAAGTAATCAGTACGACTTGCAATGTCTCTTTGCGATCCAGCAACTCTGTACGGTGGTATCCCATTAACTGGCTATCAAAAATGCCAATCTTAGAGCGTTCAACCACTCCTTCATCGACTAATGCATCTCTGAGTGCGGCCAATGCATTTTTATCCTGAGCAAAATAGATAACTTGCTTTTTACCATCTTCAAGATTCTTCTGAATAAGCTCGATAGCGGTCTTTTGAGTCCTTTCCCCAGCTTCTTGGCGAAATAGATGAGTCAGGTTCTTATCCAAGCCGAAATCATCTGTTTCAGGGACTACGGCGTATTGCTTAAGTATATATTGGATTTTAAGATCGCTTGCCGGGTAACAGTTCGCCATGACATGGATACTAGAACGAACACAGTTACCATCATCCAGATCTGCAGTCTGCATCTTGAATGGGAAATTACCCAAAGATGGAGAGATGAACATTTTTGCTGGTAACTGATCCTGTTTCTTCATGTAGTTCTGGATTGCATTCACATTACTGAGGGATGCATCAGCAAGAATCACAGTCACCGTAAATGGTGAATTACCTTGAAACGGTTCAATGAAGTTTTTGGAAAGGAATTTCAGCATCTCATTGATAAAAGTACGAGTGCCTGAATCCCCTGTAATTTCATCAAACATCACCACAATGTTAGGGAACTTTTTGGCAAACTCTCTACGTTCGATTTTGGCCTCTGTCGGCTTCTTATCGATTTTGTATTGGAACATTTTTTCCAGCCCATCCAAACTGGAAGCTGCCACAGTTTTATTTTGGGTTTCCCTTGGGTTTCGTGGTCCAGCTGGTGTGGTGTTATATGGCATGAATGCCTGACTTGCTACAGTCATCGTCAGCTTATTGAGCTCTGGATGGAACCCAAGCAATTGCTGTGTCGCTTCCCCTAATGAATCAAACACTCTGGCAAACTTCTTATTGGTTGCCGTAATTCTAGATTCTGAGGTATTGGCATAGCGTCTATTGGCATTTGCATTCTGTTCCAGGTCTTTGAGCTTCCGGTATTCATCTTGTTTGAACAATAGAACACTTGAGCCATGATCTATCTTCAGATCTTCAACACCACCCACAATAGCGGCACCACGAGCATTCACCTTACAATCCGTATTGTGAATCTTCGAATAGATTTGCTGTGCCTGTGTCACCACATCACTGTTACTGGTAATCGTAGCTGAGATTTTGGATAAATCACTCACCACATCATCGTTAATCAACACTCGTGGACTGGCGTAGAAGAAGAAAAACCCTTCCAAATCTGCCAACAAGGTCTTAACGCTCGATGTTTTCCCAATCCCCGGCGTACCAGTCAAACAGATGAAATTCACCCGACCTTGTTTACTTTCCTTCAGTGCCAGTACTACGGCGCATTTATGCAAATCACGTAAGGTAAATGAAGTTTTATTCTCAATTTTTCCCTTACGAATTGCTTTAAACTCAGCCTGCACCATCTCTTTAAGTTTTTGGTTATGGTCTTCGTCATCGACTTGCCGATCTATCAAGTCAAAAACCCACTCTAAAGACAGTGGCTGGTTAGGATTCACAAAATCCTTAAGCCTTTCAGTAATAGTGAAAGTAAGATCCTGACCGTAGGAAATATCGCTAATGTTTTTGGACACGATTTCCGAGATGTTTTTTACAGGTTCATTCACCAGATAATTCAGAATCTCAACTTGCAGTTTCGTGCGTTCATCAATATCGTCCAGACTCAGAACGTTATCCTGATACTCCTTGCCCAGCTGATACATAATTTCCAGCTCTGGGGATTTATCTTTATCCGCAAATTCAGCAGAGATGTATTCACTTCCCCGGCTGGTGATCGCCATCACATTCAGACGAATATTTGGCATGTCATTCTGTTCAAACTTCCATTTAAAAGAATCAACAAAAGTGGTTGCATACGAACAGCCTTGCGCCATCTTAAACAAAACTTTTTCCTTACGAACATAGGCTCGCAAGTATTCACGCAGCTTGTTTGAGAACTTAAATGGAATCTCCTGAGCTTCTGCATTCACGTATGAGAAGACACTTTGGGATTCAGAATGCTTGATGTAACGTTTGTACTCTTGCAAATAGGTACAGGAATCCTTGGCATTGAACTGTTCTGGTTCACCTAAAACGTAGAATAATGAATATTCCTGAACCAGCACATGATAGTTGGATTTGACTTTGATCACCGCTAAGAAGTCAGCACGGCCAAACATGCCCTTACTAAACAATTTGGCATTAGAAACTCCAAATTGCTGATTCCATGATTCAACTGCTTTCTCTTTAAAGGTCGCAATCGCTTCTATTTCTGCTTCAGTCGTATAGTCATCAATCCAAGTCTGGGTTATATCATTTGGCATCGTCAGTGGACACCAGATGCCAGATAAGCTCCAATTTGGTCTTGCATTCGCCGTTTTAGCCCTTGCAATACCTTTTGGCTTGATCTTTCTTAGGAACTCACGAGTATTGGTATAACCATGCCCGAATCCAGTTTTAATCAGTTGCTGAAAATAGCTTTCGATATTTTCATGGATAGCGGCATTAATGACATCGCTATATAGCGCTTCCTTCATTTCCTGAAAGACATCAGCAATCTGTTTACTATTCCATTCTGCTACTACAGGATTGCTGGCTGATAATAGCTTTGCATCAAGCAAAGCCATAATCGAACCACGTTTAACAGCGATCTCATAAACCTCGCCCCAAACTTTGGCTTCATTTTTTACCACGGCGCTTACTCCACATCAGTCGCTAAAGTTTCTTCAGCTTCCTCTGGAGTCGGCTCGATTGGATCAATCAAGTCTTCATTCTTCAGAATAACGTATTCTTCGAGCTTGCCGATTAAGGCTGGCAGACTCATGACGACTTCGCCTTTATTTAGGCGGCTTGAAACAATGACTTCACCAAGCTCTTGAATGCCAGTGGTGCCACGAATATGGGAAGGCTCAAGTACCGGAGTGAAGTTTTTGCCAGCTGTAGGACGTTCAGACTCAAAGTAATGCAGACCACGCAATACAGAGCGAATTGACTTCATTTCATTGGAATCATTCACATCAATAATTTTACTGTGCAATCTGATTCGCTTATCGTTATGAATCGAATGCTCCTGGCTGGTCAGCATATAGAAATACGAACAAATACCATTCTGAGTACGAACACCCACAGTACGTTTAGTCGCAAAGCTATATACGGACAAGGATTGTTTATATTCTTTTTTATTGATGATCGCCGTATGGTACTGATGGTGCGGTACCTCATAGACACGACTATTATCACTGGTTTTTAAGCTCAGTGCTGGGATCGTATCAGACTGGAATGGATAGAAATTCATATCCGGGAACAACTGATCAAGTTGATCCAAAGCGCTTTCACTTTCATGAATCAAGTTGCTGGTTTCAGTCTTACCGATCTTACGCTGTGCAAAATGGTGTGAAAGCAATACAACATCTTCAAAACCATCTGACTGCAGTTTTTCGATGATACGGTGCATCGCCTTACTTGTTCTCAGATTGTCTTCAGCAACTGGGGCATGACTGACCTTCTGTAGTGATAAGCGACCCTGTTTATCGTTGATACGCTCAAGTGTATAGACGTAGCAGATGTAGCCATAATCTGGTTTAAGCAGTAGCAAATCCTTCTGATGCTGATACTTAAATTCCACATCATTCTCAGGTCGAGAGTTATAGCTAATACAGGCAATTTTATCCTTAGTGCCCTCAAATGGGATGATGATTTCTGAATATCCTGACAGTGCTTCAATTGCAGCCTGAATACGGTAAGTCACGGTTTTATCCATAGCGAGGTTCACCGGGGCACAAACTCGCTCACCATTTTGATTACCATAAGGCATAGGATCTGGTTGATACTTAAGGCCCTGCACCTTCACAATAGCATCATCATTGTTCAGCAACTTCTCAAGGGTATAAGCGGTGGCATACGCTCGTTTACACTCAGGATTAAACCCACCTTTTTGGATCTTTTTTGATTTCCTTTGAAATTGGGCTTTTTCTTCATTCTCATGTTCATCAACTGAGTCAATTCGCATTACAGGTACATATAAGCGCTCTGCAATACCCAGTTGATTTTTTACTTCTTTAACCAGATGTTTAAGGAATAGATGAATCGCAATCGAAAAACATGACGTACTAATGATCAAAGCATTTTCTTTTTCATCCAAACATAATTGAGCATGACCGCCTTTTAAGTCACTCAATCTAAATAGCTTAGATGAATAATGAATCATGACCTGGTATTTAGATAATAAGTTGTCGTAACTCAAGCTATCAGGATGATAAAAATGTGGCAGCCCATTGTCGCTTACCTTCTTGTTGGTCGGCACCATCAATACTGGTAAACATGGAATATTCAGATTACGAGCGACATCAAATTGGTCCAGGTCTGTATTTGGATTCGCAAGCGGAATCAAAGTACGGATTGTCAGCGTGGAATCAAACTCAATCTGGCTTAAGGCTTTACCAGCGTAATTATTCTTACGTAACATTTCGTCAGCGCTCATTTTTGCCAGTTTCTTACGACTGGCATCAACAATCGAGATATAGCTATAGAAATTCGTTTCTTTACCCTTAAAGATACTGAAGAACTGTTCGGAATCCTCACCAATTGAACTCTTGAAAACATCCAGATTCACAATGCTTGGTAGGATGTAAAGTACCGTTTTAAGGCTGCTATCCTTTTCCATTTCACTGATGATGGAATCCAAATTTGCTTTTAACGCCGTAGTGATTGTGGACGTGATTGCCTTCATTCGCTCATGGGTATCTTCGCTATTCAGCATTTCATCCAAGATGCGAGCAAGGTTGTATCTGAGTTTTTGAGGATTTTTAAAGGATTCGACCAGTTTATTGAATACACTTTCAAAACTAGAAATTTCCATCTTCGGACCCGATAGGACGAAGTACATCATAATGAGCTGGAACATCTCTACTTGAGCAACACGATCTGAGCACTCGTTACTTAGACGTTCTTCAAGAATTGGATTGCCCTTATCATCCACAATATCCTTCAGCAGCAATGCTTCATTGATACTATGCAGACGAGCTTCATAAGCAGTCAGCATGGTATCCGTGTCCGAACGGTAGCCTTTGCCTGTCTTATAATTGATCCGCAACTTAGAGTTAAAGGAACTTACCTTTTCCTCTTTAACAAACTCACCATTCACCCGAAAGGCATAAGTGACTTCACGTTTTAGAGATAGCCCATCCTTATCCTCTTGGCGTATATCATTCATTTCAATTTTTGGTTTTACCCAAATTGGTAATGCATCTGTTGCGCTTACATAAGCCAGCAGCGCATTAAAATCAACTTTACCTACAGCGCCGTAGATAGCACCAAAATCAATGCCATAGTCTTTAATGGCTTCAGTCGTTTCATCATTCCAAGGTGCAATTCGATCACCGAAAATCTCAAAAAAAGCGACTGCTTTACGGATATAAGAAACAGCAGCTTCACGTTTAAAATCGTTTCGTTCATTCTTCTCAATGTGATCAGCAATGATCTCCATTATTTTGAAGCAATTTCGGATACGTGCTCGTGATAGTGCTTTGGTTTCTACGAAATTAAGTAGATTTTGGATGTCGTTATTTTCAACTGAACATTCAGCATCAAGAATTTCCTCCATACGTTCAGCAACTTCTACTGGTATTTTCTCACCAGCTGAGTAGGACTGCTTCACAATGGCTTTGATAGCATCACGAACTTCTTTCACCCATTTAGGTTTGCTGAGTTCTTCCGTTACGGTAAACAGTCGCAATTCGCCATCTTTTGCTTTTAAGTCGTTTGTATATTGCAAAGAAGCTACTTTAGATTGCCCTTTGACTTGCATAGGATACTGAGAATTTTTGGCAATCACTGGATCAGAATATTTGAGATCACCTAAGAATTGGTTGAGAGAATTCAGTGCCATGCCTGTCGGAGCATTTTGAAGTACTTGCTGAACAATCTCAGACATCACCTGGTCTAAATCACGATAGGTCTGGGCAGTTTTAGCTTCAGATTCCTTATCAAATAAGGTACTAATTCGGAGTTTTGAATCTTCAGGTAATAATTGAATATCTTTGATGATGTTATAGATTGGCTTTGAATCATTTTTAGTCCTGATCTGTTTAAAAACCGCAGACACAAAAGCGGTCGCATCAAAATGCAGATTATGAGAAGGCCCATAATAATTAAAGAAATGATCTGGCTTATGGTTTTTAAGAGTCCCCACCATAGCTTTTAATAAAGGGAAAAGAATTATTTTAGGTGCGAGTGTACTGAGTTCAGTACTAGAACCATTGTTATTTAATTGCATTAAGTTTTTCCATGATAAAGTTGGCACTAAGAGGCATTTTTATACTTATTAAATATCAAAATCCTCTGTCTGAACTTTGATCATATTTTTTTTAATTAAGAATGTAAATATAAGTTTTATATTAGATTTCTTTCGTCACTCCTTTACTAATAGAATGGGTGGCTATTTACATGTAAAAAAATGATAAGAAATGAGGGAGATTAAGAATAAAATAACGTTTTCTTAACTCGAGCGTACCAAAAAATATTTTTTTCAAATCATTTTCGTATAAAACTCAAAAAAAATGTCACTTTTTTTTAAAAGTGACATTTTTAATAAATCTATCTATTAAGAAGAGAATCGATATGATCACTCCACCATTGCATAATTTCATAACGCTCTTCTAAATGAGCTTCTTTATCATACGCACCCTTAACACCTCCTTTCAAATGAGATAGAGCCGATTCAATCACCTGAGACCTATCACTAAATTGCTTATTCAAATTTGATGAGGCAATATGTCTGAATCCATGTGGATTTTGCTTTCCACGATAACCCGATCTATTCAGAGCTGCATTAAATGTAAGATTCGAAATAGGTTTATTGATATCATTTCGACTAGGGAATAGATATTCACTTTCCCCAGATATTAACTTCAGCTCATTTAAAAGAACAAGGACCTGCTTTGATAATGGAATCGCATGTTCAATACCTCTTTTCATTATACTAGGGGGACGTACCCAAACAGCTGCATCAAAATCAAACTGTTCCCACCGTGCCTGTCTAAGTTCTCCTGGTCTTGGAAAGACATGAACTAAAAGTTCTAAGCCAATAGAAATAGAACGAGAAGAATAATTTCTAATTATCGATATCATTTCAGGTAAATCATCAATTTTCACATGTTTCATACTTTCTGATTCACCCCTAGATATATGATCTCCAATACCTTCTAGTGGATTATAAAGAATATCCTTTTTAAATTTAGCTAAGCTATATGCACCTAAACAACAGGAAATTAACTTTTCAATTCGATTATAAATTCCTTCGTTAACCTGCTTTTGAATAAAAAAATTTAGCCATTCTTTTGAAGTGATAGTGCTGTAAAGACGATGGCCAAAAGTAGGAATCAAATGCTTTTCAATAGACTGTTTTTCTTTCCTGTAAGTCTCTGGCTGCCAAGTCCGTTTCTTTGTTTCCAACCACTCATAAATAAGGTGAGAGAATAATGCTTGCTCTTCCTCTAACTTTTCTTGCTTAACTTCAGCCTGCGTTTTTATAATAATTTGCCCATTCAGCATACCCTCAGCAATCTCACGTGCTTTTGAGTAACTTACTAGGGGAAAACTACCTAAACCAAGCCATGTCCACTTACCTTCGCTATTTTTATATCTATATTGCCAAGATTTTTTCCCATTAGGTTGGACTCGACAATATAAGCCAGCAATATCTGTAGGTTCACGATATTCTTTCTCTTTTGGTTTTAAACTTTTAAACCGATCTTCTCCATTTTTTTTACGTCGTACACTTGCGCTCTGAGTTTCATTTTTCGAATGAGTTTCTACACTATTGTTTACATCAAATCTATTCATAACTTCACGATTATCCTTGAGTTTTTTATTGCTTGTATCCATGAGTTATATTTTAAATTTAGGATACAAACAAGGATACACAGGACGTGTTCCCATACGAAGTTATATGAAGTTAAACAAAGCAATAAAAAACCCTTAATCCGTTAAGAATTAAGGGTTTAGTTCTTATATAAAGCTATATAAGTATAATATTTGGTGGGCCCAGACAGACTTGAACTGTCGACCAACGGATTATGAGTCCGCTGCTCTAACCAACTGAGCTATAGGCCCTGATAAGCTGAAATTGTTATATATCAACAAGTTCAAGCGAGGCAATACTAACCAAGATTTTTTCAAAAAACAAGCGTTTTTGCTTTCACTTGCACAGTAACACAACAATTGTTTTTATCACTTATTTTATAACGTGTAATTTTCATAAATTCTTAATTCATTGCTAAAATTAAAAGTAGATATTTTTTCTATTTTAGAAATACATTCAGTCAATAAAATCACATTTACCATCACTTAAGCAGCTTGAATGCTGAATATTGCAGGATGATAGAATGATGAATTAATTATACTTATAAGGTCTTAATTAATCATTCAACCATTATTTTAAGTAATAATTTAAAAATAAATCCGAGCTATAAACTTTCCCGAAAAGTTTAATTTTCAGCCCAATTCAGAGCCAAAACTGCGTTTTTTACGAGATTCTATGCGAATTTCGATTAAAGACCATACAATAACCAGCATAAACAATCCAAACGCCAATAAAAAAGTCGAAAAATACATCATTCTTTTCAATCCTCATTAAACAGAAGCGAAGTTGAACAATTTGTTCAGAAGCTTTTATCTTCGACAAAAGTCTAATAGGTATTTTTTGATCTGAATAGCCATTTTAAATCATTATTAAGACTTAATTTATATTAAGTGATACATTTTATATATTTATTAACACCTATTTATATATAAAAACAATTAATGCGGCCATTTTTCAAAACTATATATACATCTATTTATTTGTTCACTTTAAACTCATACCCTCTTGACTATAAATACGAACAAGCAGAAATTAGCTCACTTTCGAATTGCCTAATTTCCTTCTATGTTAAAAAAATTTCTTGGTGAATCTGCATTTAAACTTGCCGGATGGACTTATCATGTTGAACCAGATGTACTTGAGAATAAACAAGTCATTGTTGGCTTTGAACATACTTCGATGATGGATGCAGTTCTTTCTCTTGCCCTGTTTCAAATTTTTGATATGAAAATTCATACCCTGATTAAAAAAGAACTTTTTAAGGGTCCGATGAAACCGTTATTAGAAGCCATTGGCGGGATTGCAGTCGATCGTAAATCCAATAAAGATATCGTGTCATTGATGGTTGAGCATTTTCAGCAAAATGAAAAATTCAATCTGGTGATTGCACCTGAAGCCACCCGTGCAAAAACAGGTGAAATAAGAAGACCGATTCGTACCGGCTTTTGGCATATTGCCAAAGCAGCGGGTGTTCCTATCGTTTTAATGTATGCCAATTCCAATACCAAACAAGGCGGCATTTTAGGGAAAATATACCCGACTGAAATCAACCATGACTTAGCTTTGCTTAAACAACTCTATAAAGATAAGGTTGGTTTGGACATTGTTATTCCAGAACCTAAAAACTAAGTGATATTTGTATAAAAACTCAAAAGCCAGCCCTTTCTAAAAAAAAAGGGCTTATGGTAGAATTTAACACATTCGATTCGGCATAAAGCCAATCTACAAGGAGCATATTTCGCATGGCGGGTCATTCCAAGTGGGCCAATATCAAGCATCGCAAAGCAAAACAAGATGCTAGCCGTGGTAAAGTTTTTACCAAATACATTCGTGAATTAACAACTGCTGCAAAACTCGGCGGTCCAGATGTGGGAAGTAACCCTCGTCTACGTGCTGTAGTCGAAAAAGCATTATCTGTAAATATGACACGTGATGTGATCAACCGTGCTATTCAACGTGGTGCTGGTGGCGAAGATAACGACGACTTAAAAGAAGTTACTTACGAAGGTTATGGTGTTGGTGGCGTAGCTGTTCTAGTCGAAACAATGACAGACAATTTAAACCGTACCGTACCTGACGTTCGTCATTGCTTCTCTAAAACCAATGGTAACTTGGGTACAGCCGGTTCAGTGGCTTACCTCTTTACCAAACGTGGTGAAATTACTTTTGAAGATGTTTCTTTAGAAGATAAGATCATGGACGTGGCTTTAGAAGCAGGTGCTGAAGATATTGAAGTGGGTGAAGATGAAATCTTAGTCATTACCACACCTGAATCATTTGGCGATGTACAGGATGCTTTATCTGCTGCAGGTTTGAAATCTGACAACGCTGAAGTTGTGATGAGCCCATCTACTAAAGCTGAAATCACAGATATCGATCAAGCAAAACTGATCTTGAAAATGATTGATATGTTTGAAGATCTTGATGATGTTCAAAACGTATATACTAACGTAGAGTTTTCAGATGAAGTATTAGAGCAACTTGAAGCCTAATATTTTCTCGAATCTAAAACGCACCGCATGGTGCGTTTTTTTATAGCTGTCCACCAATCGAAGTATGTAAAATCAACATTATTGGTAAAACTAAAATCATAAAACCAATCAAAATAAGCAATGCAGCCAATGCCCTTTTCAACCAAGCTTGAGATTTTTGCTCTTCCGTAAAAGCAGAACGAAGGCTAAACAGAAAAATGACATACTGCATCAGATATCAAAAGTAATTAAAATTTATCTCAGTCCATTTCCATGCTGTTTTCAGCGCAATCAAATCGATAATTAGCCACAAAAATATACTGCCTAAGAAAACCACTAGAACTTTTATGGACAAAGAGCTTTGATGATGTCTGAGCATTTAACTTAATTAAACTTTATTAAGTAATCCACTACAGTTAAACACATTATATTCTTTAATCACAAAGCTCGAATGCAGAGCCACGACATGTTCAATTTTCCCGATGCGCTTGAGCAGGATTTCACTATAATTTTCCATATCTCGCGCAACAACTTCGACAATAAAATCCGCCGATTGCCCCGTGACTAAAAATGCATTAATCACTTCAGGAATACTTTCTAATTCCTCAAGAAATTTGGCAAAAGTATCGCTGTCATGTTTGCTTAATGAGACTTGTAGCAATACATGCAAACTAAAGCCAAGTTTTTTATAATTCAATTCACGTTTGAGACCGCTAATAATATTTTGATCAATCAAATGTTTAATTCGTCTATGTACTGAACTGACAGATAAATTAACGCGCTCTGAAAGCTCATTTAAATTCACATCTTCCTGATTCAAAATTTCCAGGATTTGTTTATCGAAACGATCCAGTTCCATTTTTATACTCTTTCTCAATAATCAATAGATACGCAAAATATTGCGCTATCTCCGTTATACAATAATTAGTTATTTTCACAAAGTCTTAATATTCTGAAAATATTTTCCAAAAGTTTGCTCAATTTATAAATAATTTTTTGATTCATGTTGGGTTAGATGACCACTGGTCATTTAATTAGAAAAAATGACCAGTGGTAATTTTTATTAAATCTTTATTTTTAAATCATTTAAATTCAGGGCTAACTTTAAGATCGGGCTGAGCTGTTCGAGTATCCCCCATACCATGACCGCTCATCTTTTACATGTGTATAGAAATAGATTAGAAGATAAGTGCTCTACCAAAAATAAAAATAGCGCATTTTTAAAAATCATATATACACAAGGAATGGTCATGGCTTTTCAACTTCTAAGCTTGATAAAAACTAAAGTGAGTCCTGTCTTAACCACTGAAACGCAAACTAAAAGCTTATTAAGTGGTTTGCTCGGTGGAAGTACATCAGGTACCCTCACCAATCTTATTACTAATCTGACTGGCTCCATCACTCAACCTTCAGTTAGCTCATTATTAAATAACCTCCTCTCTGGAAGCACTCTGAGTACAACAAACCTCAGCACTTTATTGAGTCAGTTTTCTGGTTCGAATGCCTCAAGTTTAAATATTCAAAGCCTGATCAGCAGTTTGACTCAATCGAATGGAGGTAGTTTTAGTATTGCTCAAATTACCAACTTATTGGAGGGGCTGCTCAGTAGCAATAATAGTAAGCTTGATATTGGGGCTATTTCTAAACTGATAATCGGCTTGATCGGCGGCAATACCGGCAATATAGACATTGCTAAAATCACCCAACTGGTGAGTGGCTTAATTGGTGGTTCAAGCAACATCGACATTGGCGCGATTGCGACTCTGGTCGGCAACCTAATTGGTGGTAATGGCAATATCGACATTGCTAAAATCGCACAACTGGTTGGTGGTTTAATTGGTGGATCAAGCAACATCGACATCGGCGCGATTGCGGGTCTAGTTGGCAACCTGATTGGTGGAAATGGCGATATCGACATCGCACAAATCGCTCAGCTGGTCGGTGGCTTAATTGGTGGATCAAGCAACATCGGCGCGATTGCGGGTCTAGTTGGCAACCTGATCGGGGGCAATGGTAATATTGATATCGCTCAGATCACACAACTGGTGGGCGGTTTAATTGGCGGTTCAAGCAATATCGATATCAGTGCAATTGCAGGTCTGGTCACTAATCTGATCGGTGGCAATGGCGATATTGATATCGCTCAGATTGCGCAACTGGTCGGTGGTTTAATCGGCGGTTCAAGCAACATCGACATTAGCGCAATTGTAGGTCTGGTCAGCAAGCTGATTGGTGGTAATGCTGATTTTGGTGATATTGCATCTAACCTTACAGAAAACTTAATGCCGATATTGGCATCCATTAATCCAGAGGGTTCATCTGTAGATATGGCGCAATTGTCACAAGCTTTACCGACTCTAGTCGGTAGTGTGACGACCTTAGTGGCAACCTTAACCCAAGCGAATCAAGGCAATATTCCTGAAACCATTTCAGGCGCCATTAAAGGCATTAATCCTTTACTGAAATTATTGGCGGATAGTGGTGCAATTGATGCAAGCCAAGCAGAAACAGTGGATGCAATTTACGATGTATTGAATGGGGTGAAAGTCATTATCGACACCATCAATGACCCTGACCTCAGCAATATTTCAACTAGCCTGAATAATGTCATTGAAGCCCTGAAACCGGTGATTGCCCTGATTGATAGCAATGGTGAATTAGATGGCCTCCTTGCCAATGCCGACCTCCCTGATTTAAGTGGCCTACTGGGCGGCGACTTTAATCTGGATACGATTACAGATACGCTTGGACAGCTCGTTGGCAGTACCCCAACAACCGCCACTAACCTGTCTGATTTATTCCAAGGCAATAGCAATTTAGGTGACATCGATTTAGGCAACATTATCCCAGGGATCACCGACTCATTACTACAACCTCTGACTAGCAGCACGTTACCAGGTTACGACGCAACAACGTTACCAACCTCAACACCAAGCTTAGAACTCGAGCAGCCGATTGTATTTGGTTAAGTCTTTTAGTGAGAAAAAAATACGCGCTCTATAGCGCGTATTTTTATGAGTTCCTTTTAAACACCGCGCCAATCTACGCGGGCATTGCGTTCAGTTTGATAAATTCGCAGTACATATTGCCCGATCGGCAATTCAGTTAAATTCTCTTTATATTTTTTAAATTCATCAGACAATATTTCAGCATGCTCTTTTTCCCACGGCGTACCGGGGATTTCCAAAAGTGGAGCAAGCATTGAACAGACAGCAATATCAGCCAACCCTAAACGTTCACCGACAAAATAACGTCCATGATTTTCAATGAGACGCCCATTCAGCACCTCAATTAAATCATCCATTCGCTGTTTAGACTCAGCCACTTTATCTGAATTCAGCTGATAGCCTTTAGACAGCAAGGCTCTGATAATTGGTTTGGAATATTTTTCAAACTGGCGTAAATAACCTTTTTCACCAATCAGAATATCCAAAGATTCTTCACTTTCTGTCAAAGTATGCGCCAAACCCCAGCGACGTACATGTCTGCCCAATTCTGTCGCTTGATGATTAATCTCTAAAGCTAGCTCACGTTGCTGTAAATCAGAACGCAGTAAAGCGTGCTCAGGATAGACTTTATCCAAATACAAGGCAATTTCAGTCGAATCCGCAATCCAGCGGTCTTGGTCACGTAAAATCGGTAAACGGTTTTGTCCGGTTTTTAATTGTGCAAATGCACGATGCACACCGGGGATCAGATTATGAGCCACATAATCTAATTCTTTATGATCGAGCAACCAGCGCGCTTTCTCACAAAAATGAGACAAAGGAAACTGGTATAAAGTTCGCATAAAATCTCCGCAGTTATTTTTTTAGTTCTGGCTATAAAGATAACCATCAACCTTAATCGGATACTTTAGTCACCCTGCCCTAGAAATACAATGGACTTTTTATTCAAAAATCTGGGTACAGAGTCCACTGCCAGATTATTTATTTTTATACATTTTTTTGTCTTGATTATCTTTAAAGCAGATAAACCCATAGATTAAAGTTCAAATATAAACACAGATAAAATTAAATTATGTGGATTTTTAAACACTTAACATATTAAAATTTATAAAAAATCTAGCAGTTTTTATCTTAAAGATGATTTTTCATAAGCTTTGCAAAAGCAATTGCTTAATTTTGAATCCAATTACTTGTAGCGTTTTGATATCTATTTAAGGTGTCGTTATGTCTCATTTAATTTCTGACAATGTTCATGTGGTTAAAAATGACCAGGATGCGATTAATGCAGCGTACCAAGTTGCAGATTTTGCTTTGGAAGGTCGTAATGAACGTGATCAAAAACGTCAATTACCGTTTGCTGAAATTGATTTATTCAGTCAAAAAGGCTTAGGCGGAATTCGCATCCCGCAAAATTTTGGTGGTGCCTTTGTGTCCAATAAAACCTTGGCGCATGTATTTCGCATTCTCAATAAAGCGGACTCCAGTGTGGGACAAATTCCGCAAAACCAGATTGCCCTGCTCAACATGATTAACATCATGGGTACAGAACAGCAAAAGACCTTTATTTTTAATGAAATTTTACAAGGCAAACGCTTAGCCAATGGCGGCCCGGAACGTCATACCAAAGACACCAAAACATTAAATACACGTTTAACCATTGAAGATGGTCATTACTTTGTAGACGGTGAAAAGTTTTATTCTACCGGCAGCAGTTTTGCACACTGGCTCGCGATTAAAGCCATTCACCCTGAAGGTCATGTTGTTTTGGTGGTGATCAATCATCAAGCGACTGGTGTTGAAGTCATTGATAACTGGAATGGTTTTGGTCAGCGCACCACATCAAGCGGCACCGTTAAACTCAATCATGTTGAAGTTGACCCATTTTTAATTTTTGATGAACGCCTACTCGGGAATGCGCCAAGCTATCGGGGTGCCTACTCACAGCTGATGCAAGTTGCAATTGATGTCGGTATTGCAGAAGCGGCATTTGCCGACACGCTAAGTGCTGTACAGAAAGCACGTCCAATTGTTGATGCCAATGTAGAAAAAGCCAGCTTTGAACATTACACCCTGCAAGAAGTCGGTAAATCGAATGTGTTACTGGATGCTGCCATCTTGTTACTGGATGAAGCGGCAGAGTATTTAGATGAACTCGATCAACTTGATGCAGTAACAGATGAACAGGCTGCCAAAGCCTCTATTTTAGTTGCTGAAGCAAAAATCTATGCTAATGATGCTGCACTGCACATTTCGGAAAAGTTACTGGAACTTGGCGGTAGTCGTTCCAGTCTCAGTCAGCACAATCTGGATCAACACTGGCGCAATGCCCGTGTGCATACCCTGCATGACCCAGTGCGCTGGAAATTGCATGCGCTTGGGGATTATTACCTGAATCATAAACTCCCTGCCTGCCACGCCTGGATTTAAGGATACCGCTCATGACTTCATATCAAGAACTTAGCCAGTCTCAAGCACAACAATTGGCACATGCACATATTATTCAGTCGGATGCTGAAGCACTGGAAATTGCACGCGCTTTAGCAGAACACTTTAAAATCAATGCTGTGCAACGTGATGCTGAACGTCTTCTGCCCTTTGAAGAAATTGAGGCGTACAGCCAATCCGGCTTATGGGCAATTACTGTGCCTAATCAATATGGTGGCGCAGAGGTTTCAAGCTATACCGTGGCGCAAGTTATCGCCTTAATGAGTGGTGTCGATGGTTCAATTGGACAAATTCCACAAAATCATTTTTATGGTTTAGAAATTTTACGCAATACCGGCTCAGAGCAACAAAAGCAGAAACTGTATGCCGAAGTTTTAAAAGGTGCCCGTTTTGGTAATGCTTTAGCGGAATTTAAAACAAAGAATGCAGCACAAAAGCAAACCGCCATTAGCTCTACTGAACACGGTTTCTTGGTGAATGGTGAAAAGTTTTATTGCACCGGCAGTTTATTTGCTCATCGTATCCCAACTTTGGTGAAAGATGAACATGGCCGTGAATTTTTAGCTTTTATTCCTCGTGAAAGTGCAGGCTTAGAATTAGTCGATGACTGGTCTGGTTTTGGACAACGTACCACCGGCAGCGGCACCGTTAAATTTAATAATGTTTTTGTAGAAGCGGAAGATGTTATTTCATTTGATACTGCCTATTCACAGCCGACCATTTCCGGCCCGTTTGCTCAATTGATGCATGCTTCTATTGAAACCGGTATTGCACGTGCCGCCTTTGAAGAAACCCTGATTCGTGTGCGTCAAGCGCGTCCATGGATTGATTCAGGTGTCGACAAAGCCACTGATGATCCACTGACGCTGTTTGAATTGGGTCGCATTGTTGCCGATGTGCGTGCTTCTGAAGTTTTACTCAAACAAGCTGCGCGTTCTATTGATGCAGCCAAGCCACAACCTACTGTTGAAAATATTGCTAAAGCTTCAATCAATGTCGCAAAGGTGCGTGCACACAGTACTGAAACTGCATTGAAAGCATCGTCAAAATTGATTGAACTGGCAGGCAGTCGCGGCAGCCAGCGTGAAGATGGTCTGGACCGTTTCTGGCGCAATGCCCGCGTACATACCCTACATGATGCCTCTCGCTGGAAATACTATTTCATTGCCAATCATGTGTTAAACGGTGTATTGCCACCACGTCGAGGGACATTGTAATGACAACGACCTTAACGCCAAATACAGCAAAGAAAATCCTGCTGAATGCCTTTGACATGAACTGCGTCGGTCATATCAACCACGGTTTATGGACCCATCCGCGTGATCAGTCACATCGTTTTAATGAACTCAGTTACTGGACAGATTTGGCTCAAACTTTAGAGCAAGGTTTGTTTGATGGTTTATTTATTGCCGACATTACCGGGGTTTATGATGTCTATCAAAATGATATTGACCTGACTTTAAAAGAATCAATTCAACTGCCAAGCCATGATCCGACCACCTTGGTTTCAGCGATGGCAGCGGTGACGAAAAATCTAGGTTTTGGCGTCACCGTGAATTTAAGCTATGAATCGCCTTACCAGTTTGCCCGCCGTTTTGCCAGTCTGGATCATCTAACTCATGGTCGTATCGGCTGGAATATGGTCACTGGTTACTTAGATAGTGCTCAACGCCTGATTGGTGAAAAAGGCCTGAAAGACCACGACCTGCGCTATGAGCAAGCCGAAGAATTTTTACAGCTTTGCTATAAGTTCTGGGAAAGTTCCTGGGAAGATGATGCGGTTTTAAAAGACAAGCAGAATCGTATTTTTACCGATCCTTCTAAAGTGCATCCAATACAGCATCAAGGTCAGTTTTACCAAAGTCAGGGTGTGTTTCAGGTTTCACCATCGATTCAACGTACCCCGGTTTTATTTCAGGCCGGTGCCTCCCCGCGTGGTCTAGCTTTTGCGACTCAGCACGCAGAAGGCATGTTTATTGGTGGTGATCAGCCTGCAAAAATCAAAAAGCAAGTCGATCAGATCCGTCAGCAAGCCACCGATCAAGGACGTAATCCTGAAGCAATTAAAATTTTTGTCGGCATTACCGTGGTGACTGCGGAAACCGATGAACTGGCACAGCAGAAGCTGGATGAATATATTGCTTATGCCAGTCCTGAAGCAGGTCTTGCTCACTTCTCCAGTTCAGTCGGTATTGATCTGTCTAAATTTGCCGATGACGAAGCGATTCCCTATCAGAAAACCAACAGCATTGTTTCGGTGAACAATAAGTTTAAAGAACAGAAAATCACTAAAAATGACTTAAAAGCACAGCATGTTCTGGGTGGGCGTTATCCCCTGATTGTCGGCAGTGGCGCAACCGTGGCAGAAAAGCTGATTCAGCTGATGGATGAAACAGGGATTGATGGTTTTAACCTGACCCGCACCGTTGCCCCCGAATCGCACCATGATTTTATTCAATGGGTCATTCCTGAATTACAACAACGAGGTCATTATAAAACTGCCTATGAACACGGCAGTTTAAGACACAAACTTTTTCAGCAGGGAGATCAGCTTTCAGCTTCTCATCCTGTTCAGCAATTTCGATGTCAAAGCTCCGCCTCAACTTCGAACTCTAACTTAAATCAAAAACAATCCGCATAAATTTTGAGGTGCAACATGGCACAAACAGCGAAAACCAAATTCACCATTATTGGGGTGATTATTGCCGCAGTTATTATTGGACTGGTGGTCTGGAATCAACAGAAAAAAACCGCTTCTGATGAACTAGTGATTGGCATTAGTCCATCCTTTGCCAAACCATTACAGGTGGCAGCTACCGAGGCCAAGCAACAAGGTCTAAACGTCAAACTGGTGGAATTTTCCGACTGGAATACACCCAATATCACATTAAACCATGGCGATATTGATGCCAATTTCTTCCAGCATCAACCGTTTCTGGATAATGCGAAAAAAGAAACTGACTTCAAGATCAAGGCATTTGCCAAAGGTGCAGCAACGCATGTGGGTTTGTATTCCAAGAAAATCAAAAGCTTTGATGAGTTAAAAGATGGCGCTAAAGTCGTGGTTCCAAACGATCCAGTGAATCAGGGCCGTGCTCTACTGCTTTTACAACAGGCAAAACTGATCACCCTCAAAAATCCAGAAAACTACTTATCCAGTCTGAAAGATATTGCAACCAACCCTAAAAAATTACAGTTTGTCGAAGTGGAAGGCCCACAAACCGCACGTGCTATTGATGATGTCGATCTGGCTTTTGGCTATCCGCATTACTTACGTTTGGCGAAAACGGCTGATCCGGAACAAGCCCTATTATTTGACTCTAACACCGACACCCGTTATGCCATCCTGTTTGCCGTGCGTGATGAATACCAAGATAAAAATGACAAGCTGAAAAAGTTTGTCGAGATTTATCAGAACTCTGCAAAAGTGAAACAGGCTTTGGACGCAGATTTCGGTGCCAAACTCTGGTTCCCGGGCTGGAAATAAGGAAAATCACCATGGTGAGTTTTGGTTCACAAATCGATTTTTCAGTGCCGCATATTCAAATTCGGCACTTGAATAAATTTTATGATGTACAAGACAAACAGGTACATGCCTTAAAGAATATTAATCTGGATATTCCACAAGGCAAGATTCTGGGCATTATTGGTAAAAGTGGTGCAGGTAAATCCTCACTGCTGCGTACCCTCAATGGATTGGAACATGCCAATGAAGGCAGCATTCATATTCATCAGCAGGAAATAGCCACCTTAAATCATCAGGATTTAATTCAGTTGCGCCAGAAAATTGGCATGATTTTCCAGCATTTTAATTTAATGTCAGCAAAAACGGTTTGGGAAAATGTCGCGCTACCATTAAAGATTTCAAACTTTAATAAGACTGATATTCAACAACGCGTCAATGAAGTTCTGGAATTGGTGGGGCTCAGCGATAAAGCGCAACATTATCCCTCACAGCTTTCGGGCGGGCAGAAACAGCGTGTCGGGATTGCTCGTGCTTTGGTCAGCCACCCTGAAATTTTACTCTGCGATGAAGCGACTTCCGCACTGGATCCTGAAAGTACCTCGGTGGTGCTTTCCCTGCTCAAACAAATCAATCAGAAACTGGGGATTACCATCGTGCTAATCACCCATGAAATGCAGGTGATTCGTGAAATTTGCGATCAAGTGGTGGTGATTGAGAAAGGCGAAATCGTGGAATCCGGACAGGTCTGGTCTGTGTTTTCCAATCCAGAACAGCCGATTACCCAAGAGCTACTCAATCTGGAACAACTGGATTTGCCCTTTGCGGTTTATCCTGAAAAGGATAATACGGTTTCACATACTATTTTAAAACTGAAATATGCCAATGAAGCCAGGCACTCCCCTGACATTGCACAAATTTTAAATCGCTTTAGGCATTCAGTACATCTCTATCAAAGTCATATCGATACCATTCAAAATCATTTGGTCGGCACGTTAATTGTTGGCGTAGCTGATCTAGATATTGATCTCCAGAAACTCCAACCACAATTAAAAAACCAGATTGCGCACGTAGAGGTATTGGGCTATGCACGACCAACTCATTGATCTGTTGATTACCGGCACCATCGATACTTTATTGATGGTCGGTGTTTCGGCATTTTTTGCCTTGCTGATCGGTCTGCCGATGGCCGTGATTTTGGTCAATACTTCGGAACACGGTATTTATCCTTCGAAAAGTATTAACCAATCTTTAGGCTGGATTGTAAATATTACCCGATCAATCCCCTTCCTGATTTTAATGGTCGCACTCATTCCATTGACCCGTCTCATCGTTGGCACCAGTTATGGGGTATGGGCAGCCGTAGTTCCTCTTACCCTTGCCGCAACACCTTTCTTTGCGCGTATTGCCGAAGTCAGTTTGCGTGAAGTCGATCAAGGTTTAATTGAAGCCGCTCAAGCCATGGGCTGTAACCGCAAGCAAATTGTCTGGCATGTGCTTCTTCCAGAAGCGCTACCCGGTATTGTAGCCGGATTTACCGTGACCTTAGTCACCATGATCAACTCTTCCGCCATTGCCGGTGCTATTGGCGCGGGTGGTTTAGGGGATATTGCCTACCGTTATGGCTATCAGCGTTTTGACATGCAAATTATGCTGGCTGTTATTGTGGTGCTGATTGTTTTAGTCATGCTGATTCAAGCAACGGGCGATACGCTGGCCAACCAACTCGATAAACGTAAAATTTAAAGGATATACATTTCAGTTGTTTTCAATAAACATGAAAGCCATGACCTGACTTTGTGATGGCTTTCATGTAAAATCAGCCACAATTTTTAAAGTATACTTTGTGAGTCATTTCATGGGTTTTAATTGCGGTATTGTCGGCTTGCCGAACGTTGGTAAATCTACACTTTTCAATGCATTGACTAAAGCTGCGATTGCTGCTGAAAACTTCCCGTTCTGTACCATTGAGCCAAACACCGGTATCGTTCCTGTACCTGACCTACGCATGGACAAACTTGCGGAAATCGTTAAACCACAACGTGTTGTTCCAACTGCAATGGAATTTGTGGATATTGCCGGTTTAGTTGCAGGTGCATCTAAAGGTGAAGGCTTGGGCAACCAGTTCCTTGCCAACATCCGTGAAACCGATGCAATTGCACACGTGGTTCGTTGTTTTGAAGATGAAAACGTGATTCACGTAAATGGTAAAATTGACCCGCTTGATGACATTGCAACCATCAATACAGAACTTGCACTGGCTGACCTTGAAGCAGTGGCTAAAGCCATCACCCGTTTAGCAAAATCTGCAAAAAGTGGTGACAAAGAAGCGATTGCCGTTAAAGCAATTTTAGAAAAAATCCAACCATTACTGGATGAAGGTAAACCAGCTCGCGCAGCTGACCTGGATGATGAAGAACGTAAATTGGTGCGTGGTTTTGGTTTAATGACTTTAAAACCAACCATGTACATTGCTAACGTTGCTGAAGATGGTTTTGAAAACAATCCACATTTGGATGCAGTTAAAAAATTAGCGGCTGAAGAAAATGCGATTGTGGTTCCACTTTGCAACCAGATTGAAGCAGAAATTTCTTTGCTTGAAGATGAAGACCGTGCTGAATTCCTTGAAGCAATGGGCATGGAAGAACCAGGTCTTAACGTGGTAATCCGTGCAGGCTATTCGCTTCTAGGTTTACAAACATACTTCACCGCAGGCGTACAAGAAGTTCGTGCATGGACAGTTAAAGTGGGCGCAACTGCACCTCAAGCTGCTGGTGTAATTCACACTGACTTTGAAAAAGGCTTTATCCGTGCTGAATGTATCGCGTATGACGATTTCGTCCAATACAACGGCGAAGCTGGCGCGAAAGAAGCAGGTAAATGGCGTCTAGAAGGTAAAACTTACATCGTTCAAGATGGTGATGTTTTACACTTCCGTTTTAATGTTTAATCGTTAAAACGAAAAAAGCCCCGACGCATTCGGGGCTTTTTTTATGGCTATGCAATCATTCAATTAATGTGAGGTCGCAGAAATATGTTTGTTATCCATTTCAGCGCGTAACACACGGGCATGTTCGAGCATACGTTGCTCCAGGTCTTTACGAAAACCGAGCATGAACACCATTTCCGCCAAAACAAATAATGGACCGATGGCTAAGCCAATAATATCATCCATAAATGCCGGTTTTTTCTTTTCATAAAAATGCCCCACAAACTGAAATACCCAACCAACCACGAAGATGCCAATACTTAAGCTTAACCAAGCGGTAAGTTGCAGATGGGCAATTTTCAAGGCCAATGGATAAGCCGCGACCAGAACGATCAACATAATCAAAGCAAAAATTCGATCAAGGCTAAAATAGTAAATACTGGTGACTACAATAATCACTAAGGCTAAGGTCAACTCCATTCCTGACAGCATCAAACCTGCTCTTGCGGTTAAACAAAGAATAGCAAAGACAATTAAAGGAATACCGACAAAATGCGTCAAAATGTTTTTGTGGTCTAAATGATAGGCGGCATACTGGCTGAGCAGCTGTTCTAATTTGGTCATGTTATTCTTCCTTGTTACACTCATTCTTCCACTATATAAAAAAACTCAAGGCGAAGTTGTCGGCTATATGACAACTCACATTAAAAAAGGAATTGAAGTGCTCGAGCCCATTTATATTGCTCATTTAGAAAATAACATGTGGTTTTCACAATTGCCTTCACTGTTCAAGGAATTCATTGTGAGCCATGCGGTACAACAGCATTTTACTAAGGAACAAGCCATTTTTCATTCAGGTGACCCATTCAATGGGATCTATGCGGTTTTAGAGGGTGCTGTTCGCTTAGGCTATATTGATATTGCAGGCAAAGAATCCGTAGCGGCGATTGTGGAACCGATTATGTGGTTTGGTGAAATTTCACTGGTCGATGCCCAACCTCGCTCGCACGATGCCATCGCCATTCAAAAAAGTCTGATCTTGCATATTCCAAGTCCAGCCATGCAAAAACTGCTCGCAGCACATCCTGTTTTTTGGTATCACATTGCACAATTGACCAGCCAAAAGTTACGTTTTGCTTTTTTAGAACTGATTTCGATTCAGACTCAAAGCATGACCCAGCGTTTAGCACAACGCTTAATGTTCATCTTAAATGGCTATGGCAATCATTTGATGATTGAAACAAATACCATTCATTTATCGCAAGAACAATTGGCGCAAATGCTGACCTGTTCCAGACAAACCATAAACCAGGAACTGCAAACCTTAGAGAAGCAGAATATTTTGCGGCTTTCTTTCAAGAAAATTGAAATTTTAGATCTGGCAGAATTGCATCGAATCGCACATGCATTTCCCAGCCTTTGAATTAAAAATAAGAGAGATTTGATCGAGCTATTCAGATCATAGCATTGCAGTATTTATCTTATTCAGGTCTGATGAGGTCTATATGAATATTGCACTCATTATTGTTATATCGACCTATTACGAACGTAATTGGCAAACATTTACCTCATCAAAACCATTGCTACATGGTGCAACTTCATTTTCGCTTTCTGATGAAGATTGGGTTGACTGCAATTGTTCTGCTTCAATTGTCACATTACTCATAGCACTCAAAACGATAGCCATACTTATTGATAAAAACACTTTATGAAACACCTTCTTTACCCCTAATCAGTCAATAAATGGAAGTTATTTAGATTTTTATCGAAAAAAATAATAACATTAATGCCATTAATTATACATATATTATCAATAAATGATAATTCAATATATTTACCAAGTTATCATTTTATTCTCTCACTCATTCTTTTTAACTATAAATAAAAATAAACTTCCAAAAATTAGGATAAAAAAAACGAGGCCTTTGCCTCGCTTTATCTGCATTAAACCCCTTTCTTTTTCGGGTCAGTATTTCCAAGCGCAGGATGATCAATTGCATCCTTGCACTGTGCTTTATCTCGTTCGTAATCTGCCTGCTTTTGTGCAACCGAACTCGATTGATCGATGCTTTCACGCGCCCATATTTCTAAACTGGTCAATGCTTTACGGCAGAGTGCATATTTACCTTCAGTCACCGAATCGGTCATTTTGACATTAATGCGCCAATCGGTGCTTAACTTGCGGGCAGGTTTACGGACCTGTTCTTCAAGCACATCCAGTCGTTTTGCATACACTAAACCATCGACTTGATTCATGAATTTCCAGGCTTCATTGGCATACGTGGTCGCATCATTGCTGAGCTTTGGTGCAGCCTTAATTTCAACTTTGTGCTCGTGTTCTTCAGATGAGTTACCACAAGCCTGCAATGCAAACATACTGCACAGTACAGAAATCATCCCTATTGCACGTGATTTGGACGCAAACATATCAGCTGCCTATACAAACATTTCGGCACTATGCTAGTGAATTCGGGTAGAATACTCAATCACCATTTTACCCTCATTGTCTAACTCTCCTTAGGTGTGTCGTGTCTGAGCACAAACTCCCTCCAGTACAAGCTGCTGGCTTTTGGCAAGGCGCTAAAGACAGTCAAGCCATTATTTTTACTTATCTTCCTGTTTCCTTTGCTTTCGGTGTTTCTGCGACACAATTTGGCTTTACCCCTTGGGAAGCCCTGTTTTTATCCTGCTCCATGTACGCAGGCGCCAGTCAATTTTTAGTGGTCGCTTTACTCGGTAGTGGTACATCCATCTGGATGACAGCGCTCACCGTGATTGCTTTAGACATTCGTCATCTACTCTATGGTCCCGCGCTGCAAAATCTGATTCAAGATAAATTAAACTTAAAAAAGACCGCAGTTTGGGCTTGGGGTCTGACTGATGAAGTATTTGCTTCAGGAATGATTAAACTGTCGCAATGTCGTCAGGAATGGTCTGAATCCTGGATGTTAGGTGTCAGCCTATTTAGCTGGATGTCATGGGCTCTAGGTTCATTTTTGGGTGGCTCATTTGCAGATCAGGTCAGTAATTTACCGCAATTTTTACAAGCTGCACTGGATTTCCTGCTTCCGGCCTTGTTCTTAAGCTTCCTGCTGGCGGCATTTGAAAAGAAACACACTTTTATCGTCGCTGTTTGTTTAATTGTTTCCGCTATCGCCTGTTATTTCATTAATTTATCGGCTGCGATTTTTATTGGAATTTTATCCGGTATTTTGGCAGGCTTATTTAAGCACTATGTTTTAAAACAACACGATGATGAATTTGGAGAAACGCATGAATCTTGAAATCATTTTGGTGGGGATCATTGTCGGGATTGCCAATTTTGCATCGCGTTTTGGTCCTTTTTATGTGATTCAAAAGCATCAGCAGAACTCGCAAAAGCGTGGCTCGGTCTGGATCAAAATCGCTTTAGGCAGTATCGGTATTGCCGCGATTAGTTCCATGCTGGTGGTTGCAACCCTTCCACCGCTGATGGAAACACCGAATAAAAGCTTTGCCATGCTGGTGGGCTTTTTAACCTTAGCCGGACTGTATTTTAAGTTTAAGCAAATTGTCCCGGCGACTTTAACCGCAGCGGTGACGTATGGTTTGATTTATACCTATCTGCCCTTTCATTTTTAAAAAATTATCTTAATGCAAACAAATACTTATGTTAGATTAAAAACATAAGCTTGTTCAATAAATACAAAAAATAAGGAAATTTCAGAGTGTTTCAACCCAAACAGGTTATAGAAGGGAAAATCTTTATTCATCAACGGCGAGATGAATTGCTGCATGTAGCAAGTAAGCGTTATCTGCCTGGCTGTTATTTTGAATGTTTTATAGGTGCTAAAAATTTTACAGGGCATTTTGTTGAAGTACACTGCCAACCTGCCGATGAAGTCCGTGTCATTTATATGCAGAAAAATAGCAAAAATAAAATCATTGCCTTATTCAATCAAACTCAGCAAGTGATCCATTTACATCCAATGAATCTAATATTTAGTACATGGAGTTTGCAACATCGCCTGTTGCCCAATATTTTAAAATTATTGAGTCTTTTATTCATTCTGATTTTTGGCCTGTTTGCTCTTGCAGCCTTTTCAGTCGATCAGTTTCATTTGAACAAGGTTATATCGGATACATTTATATTTACATTGATAGGATTCGTACTGTTTACCATTGGCTTTGTACTCCCAATTGGCTTGCCTTATATGCATATACGACTTTATCGAACATTGAAGCTTTTAAAGATGTTAGATTTAACTATGGATCAAATACTTCGAATGGAAAAAATGAATCCTCAGAACGGTATTTATCATTTGCTAACTCAATCTGAAGAGTTTGCAAATGTTGCCCCATCGACAGATTAAACGTCTAAACACTTTATAAATAAAATTGTTAGACAATATCATTATTTTATGTGAAACCAGTCTTAACACCTCAATCAGTTCTGCTATGCTAAAAGCCCATAAAATCAAGCATGGATGATTTACATGAGCGTGACTATTGGTACTCCCCTTCAAGCTTCTGCCTTTAAAGTTTTGTTATTAGGTTCAGGAGAGCTGGGTAAAGAAGTGGTGATTTCTCTGCAACGTCTCGGTGTGGAAGTCCATGCAGCAGACCGTTATGATCACGCACCTGCCATGCAAGTTGCCCATTATTCTTATACTTTAAATATGGCAGATGCCGAAGAACTCAAACAACTTATACAACACGTTAAACCTGATTTAATTATTCCTGAAATTGAAGCCATTGCGACGCAAGTTTTAGTCGAAATTGAACAACAAAATATTGCCACCGTGATTCCATCAGCAAAAGCAGTCAACCTGACCATGAACCGTGAAGGTATTCGTCGTCTTGCAGCTGAAGAGTTGGGTTTACCGACATCTGCTTATCGTTTTGCCGACTCGATTGAGTCTTTCCGTGCGGCTTGCGATGATATTGGCTATCCTAACTTCGTCAAACCGGTAATGTCTTCTTCAGGTAAAGGTCAATCTCGCGTTAAAAGTTTTGATGAAGTTGATGCCGCTTGGGAATATGCGCAAACCGGTGGACGTGTCAATCAAGGCAAAGTCATTGTCGAATCACAAATTGATTTCGACTTTGAAATTACCTTACTTACGGTTCGCGCTAAAAATGCTGAAACAGGTGAAATCGAAACCCAATATTGCGACCCGATCGGCCATCGTCAAGACTCGGGTGATTATGTCGAAAGCTGGCAGCCTCAAGCCATGACTCATACTGCTTTAGAAGAATCGAAACGTATTGCGCATAAAGTTACCGCTGCTTTAGGCGGCTGCGGTATTTTCGGGGTCGAACTGTTTGTCAAAGGCGATAAAGTATGGTTTAGTGAAGTATCACCACGTCCGCATGATACGGGGCTTGTGACACTTGCATCGCAATTCCAGAGCGAATTTGAACTGCATGCACGTGCCATTTTAGGACTGCCGGTCAATACAACACGCCATAGTGTTGCAGCAAGTGCGGTTATTTATGCAGGTGTTGATGATACCAATTTATCTTTTTCTGGCTTAAATCTTGCTTTGTCTAATCCAAACACCGATTTACGCCTTTTTGGTAAACCTGAAGGTTTTAAACGTCGTCGCATGGGGGTTGCAACGGCACGTGCCGAAACAACAGATCAAGCACGTGAACTTGCACTAGAGACGGCGTCTCAAGTCAGTGTTCAACAAAACTAAACTTGTCACCATATTAACGGACTACTGTTCATGATCAATACTTCTCCACTGCTGAATTACGTTAAAAGTAACCATGACATTCAGGCGATCAATCAATGGCGCACAGATGTTGAAAAGCAGCTTCAGGAAGGTTTTGAAAATGGACAGTCGATTCGTGAAGTCATTTCAGCCCGATCCAATTTAATTGATGAAGCATTACAATTTCTCTGGAAACATGCAGAACTCGAGCAGACTGATTTAGGTCTATTTGCTGTGGGCGGTTATGGGCGTCGGGAAATGTTACCCTATTCAGATGTCGACATCATGATTTTATCGGAAGATGAAATCAGCCCCGATCAGGAAAAATTGATTTCCACCTTTATCTCATCACTTTGGGACGTAGGTAATTTCAAACCCGGTATTAGTGTGCGTACCATTTCCGATTGTGTTGAACAGGCCACGAGCGATTTAACCGTAGCGACAGCACTGATTGAATCCCGTCTGATTATTGGCAATCAGCATTTAGCCAAATGGCCGCGTCGTATTGTCTCGCAAACCTGGACAGATAAAACTTTTTTTGATGCCAAAATGGATGAGCAGGCACGACGCCATGCCCAACATAACAATACCGAAAGTAATCTGGAACCGGATATTAAAAATGCACCGGGTGGTATTCGTGACATTAATCAAATTGGCTGGATTGCGAAACGTCATTTCCGGGTCAATCGTATTTATGACTTGGTGCATTTAGGTTTTATTTCCGATTTTGAACTGGGTGTTTTAGAAGAAGCAGAAAGTTTCTTGTGGGAAATTCGCCATCATTTACACCGCTTAACCAAGCGTGATGAAAACCGCTTATTGTTCGATTATCAACGTGATATTGCAGCCCTGTTTGGCTACACCCGTCAAGAACATCAATCGCCAAACTATCCAATCGAACAATTCATGAAGCGTTATTATCGTAGCGCGCAGCAAGTCTCCACACTGAATGAAATGCTGCTAGCTTACTTTAATGAATCGGTCATTACGCCACGTTTGCCCGACTACGAACGCAAAATTGAAGAAATTAACGAAAACTTCAAACTGGTAGATGGCAAACTTGCGGTACAGCATCATAAAATTTTCTCGGAACGCCCAAGCGCAATTCTAGAAATCTTCTATTTATTGGCAAATCGCCCGGAAATTGAAGGGATTCGCGCACGTACCTTACGTCTTCTGATCCTTGCTGCAAAACGCATTGATCAAAACTATCGGGATAATCCCGAACATCAAGCCTTGTTTATGGCTATTATTCGTTCACCGCATCGTCTTTATGACACTTTGGTGGCGATGAAACGCTATAGTGTTTTAGGCAATTATATTCCTGCATTTGGTCAGATTATGGGACTGATGCAATATGACCTGTTCCATATTTATACTGTAGATGCACATACCCTATTATTGCTGCGTAATTTAAATCGCTTTAAAGAACCTGAATTTGCCAAAGACTTCCCTGTGGTGAGTTCAGTCTTCCAACGTCTGGCACGTCGTGATATTGTCTATTTGGCTGCTTTATTCCATGACATTGCCAAAGGTCGTGGCGGTGATCACAGTGAACTGGGTGCAGAAGATGCAATCAAGTTCTGTCGCAAACATGGCTTTACCGAGCGTGAATGTAATCTGGTCGCATGGCTGATTCAAAGTCATTTACTGATGTCCATGACGGCGCAGAAGAAAGATATTTCAGACCCGGATGTGGTGCAGGATTTCGCTGAAAAACTCGGTGATATGGAGCATCTGGATTATCTGTATACCTTGACCGTGGCGGACATTAACGCAACCAATCCGAAACTTTGGAATACATGGCGTGCTTCGCTAATGCGTCAGCTTTATACTCATGCACGTGATGTGATTCGTACCGGTCTTGGGCGTCCTGTTGATTATCAAATGCTGATTGAAGATACTAAATTTGCGGCCAGTGAACTGTTGGTGAATGATTTCTCCCTGTACGATGTAGAAACCATTTGGCAGGAACTGGGTGATGAATATTTCATTAAAGAATCGGCAGATGAAATTGCCTGGCATACCCGTGCCATCTTGCAACATGGCAACAACACTGAACCTTTAGTATTAATGCGTGCCCATCGTCAATACGCCCAAGATGCAGTGCAGATCTTTATTTACACGCAAGATCAGCCCAATTTATTTGCCACGACAGTGGCTGTATTTGACCGTATGAACCTAGACGTTCAGGATGCACGAATTATTACGGCGTCCACTGCATTCAGTTTAGATACTTATGTGGTTCTCGACCGTTTTGGGACTTTACTGACCGACCCGGAACGTGAAAAAACTGTGATTGAGGCATTGGTGGAAGCGCTCAGCCACTCAGATAAATATCCAGGTTTAATGCAACGTCGTATTCCACGCCAGTTACGCCATTTCGATATTGAAAATACTGTCGATATCACCCTCAATGCCGCGTTACAGCAAAACATGGTGGAAATAGCAACACTTGACCATCCGGGTTTACTGGCTAAAGTAGGCGGTTTATTTATGATGCAAGGTTTAGATATTCACTCTGCTAGAATTGCAACGCTTGGTGAGCGCGCAGAAGATATTTTCTTTGTCACTAAAAAAGATGGCATTCCGATGTCCGATTCAGAAGCTGAAACTTTTGCTGCGCAATTAAAATCAGCACTGGATGAAGCCTCGAATCAAGTCTCTGGCCAACATTAACTTAAATTAAGCGGTACCGATTTCATGAACTCAAGTTTGTCATTATTGCACCCCTATCCTTTTGAAAAGTTAAATAAACTTTTTCAGGATATTCAACCTGCAGATTTACCACTCATTCCATTATCGATTGGTGAACCGAAGCATCCTGCGCCAGAGTTTGTAAAACAAGCAATTATTGACAACTTTAAGCATTTATCGACTTACCCAAACAGCAAAGGTTTACCAGAACTCCGCCAAAGTATCGCCAACTGGCTGACACGTCGCTTCAAGCTGAACAGCATTAGTGCTGAAACTAATGTTCTTCCTGTATCTGGAACTCGTGAAGCGATCTTCTCTTTTGTCCAAGCTTTAGTGAACCGTGAAGATGCACCTTATGTGGTGATGCCAAATCCGTTCTATCAAATTTACGAAGGTGCGACTTTACTGGCGGGTGCAAAACCGTACTTCATTAACTGTACAGAAGAAAACAATTACCTCGGTGATTTTGATGCGGTTCCTGCCGAAGTCTGGGAAAAAACAGCATTGCTCTTTGTCTGTACACCGGGCAATCCAACAGGTGCGGTATTATCTAAAGAACAATTCAAGAAATTGATTGAACTTTCTGACAAATACGACTTTGTCATTGCATCGGATGAATGTTATTCAGAACTTTGGTTTGATGAAGCACCCGTGGGCTTACTTGAAGTTTGTGCTGAAATTGGACGTGACGACTACAAAAACTGTGTCGTGTTCCACTCACTTTCTAAACGCTCAAACTTACCAGGAATGCGTTCAGGTTTTGTCGCTGGTGATGCGGCATTACTCAAACCTTATTTGCAATACCGTACCTATCACGGTGCAGCGATGCCAGTTCAACATCAACTAGCATCTATTGCTGCTTGGGACGATGAAGAACATGTTGAAGAAAACCGTAAACTTTATCGTGCCAAATTTGAACTGTTCCAAAAAGAGCTCGGTCACTTATTGCCACTGAAAAAACCGGATGCAGGTTTTTATTACTGGTTAAAAGTAGACAATGATGAAACTTTTGCCAAAATGCTGATGGAAAAAGCGCATATTAAAGTGCTTCCTGGACGTTACCTTTCTCGTGATACCGAACAAGGCAATCCGGGTGAAAACCATGTACGTCTAGCTTTGGTTGCAGATATTGCGCAGTGTGAACAAGCCATTCAACGTTTAAAAGCGATTTTATAAACACGCTACTCATTTAAAAAATCTAAACAGCATTTTTTAGATAGATTTAGGGCGATCAATTGATCGCCCTATTTTACTTTAGCTGATAATTACTTTTGACTACTTTGCCAAAGCAGCTTCAACTTCACTTTCCATATCTTCAGGTTTGGTGGTCGGTGCAAAACGATTTAACACTTTGCCATCTTTACCAATCAAGAACTTGGTGAAATTCCATTTGATCCCGTTTCCGAGTATTCCTTTACTGTTATTGGTCAAATAACGGAATAAAATGTGCGCTTCTGGGCCTTTAACATCTACCTTTGAAAACATGGGAAATGTTACGCCATAATTTTTTTGGCAGTAAGCCCCGATTTGTTCATTGGATCCAGGATCTTGTCCGCCAAACTGGTTACAGGGAAATCCCAAAACCTCCAAACCTTGATCTTTGTATTTCTCATACAACTTTTCAAGACCTGCAAACTGGGGGGTAAAACCGCATTTACTGGCAGTATTTACAATCAATAAAACTTTGCCTTCATAATCAGCAAATGATTTATTTTTTCCATCTAACAACTCAGCCTCAAACTGATAAATGTTGGTCATGGATAGGTTTCCTCGTCATTTTTTTCTTGTGTTTTTAATTCTAATGAAGCTGAATTTACGCAATAGCGTAACCCTGTTGGCTGTGGACCATCTTCAAAAACATGGCCTAAATGTGCGTCACAATGATGACAAACAATTTCTGTTCTCACCATACCGTGTGTCGTATCGGTATGTTCTTCAATTGCAGAATTATTTAAGGCTTTATAGAAACTGGGCCAACCACAGCCACTGTCGTATTTTGTTTCTGAGCTAAATAACGGCTCACCAC
Source organism: Acinetobacter sp. ANC 5378 (assembly GCF_013004315.1). NCBI lineage: Bacteria > Pseudomonadati > Pseudomonadota > Gammaproteobacteria > Moraxellales > Moraxellaceae > Acinetobacter > Acinetobacter sp. ANC 5378. Next base: position 11,891 of record NZ_JABERK010000028.1, on the reverse strand, counting down.
AACAACGGCAGACATAAGTACCATCTTGTTTTGTGTTCCAGTATTTACCTGTAAATGCAGGCTCGGTTCCCTTTTGACGTGTAATACGGAACTCTTCAGGTGATAACTCTCTTTGCCATTCTCGGTCTGATTTATTGAGTTTTCCCATGGCTACGTACCTTCTTCCTTGCTATTTAAAATAAAATAATCCTATATTTACGTCATTCATATTTAAATTTCTAGTCTTTCGTTAACATTTTACAAAAGACCTATAATTTACCTAAAAAAGCAAAAAGTAAGCAAAGTCAAAAATAGAGTGAGCAATTTATTTAAGAAATGCTTTTTTGTGAGCAAATTTAGTGTTACTCTTTGTCATAAGCTTGCTCAGGATTAAAAAATGTCGCAAAAAAAGAGCGTTATTTTTAAAAATTTGCTTCCTGTGATTAAACAGTATCAACAGGCAGGATTTACGCACGAAAAAATTGTTGCTTTACTTCGGGATGAACACAATCTTGATTTAGTAACAACTGAGACATTTAAAAGTTATTTATATCGTTATGCAAAAGTGACCTCCACTCCTTCCGAGAACATCAAAATGCCGAACACTCTCCAAACCCCTCGCGAAATTAAGAAATCGTCTAAGCTCGATCATGTATGCTACGACATTCGCGGACCTGTGTTACGAGCGGCCAATGAAATGGAAGAAGCCGGTCACAAAATTATTAAACTTAATATCGGTAATCCCGCCTCATTCGGCTTTGAAGCGCCACAAGAAATTATTAATGATGTGGCTTTAAACTTACCCAATGCCGTGGGTTATACAGACTCGAAAGGGATTTTCCCTGCGCGTAAAGCGATTTGTCAGTATTACCAGCAAAAAGGCATTTTGGATATGCAGGTCAATGATGTGTATATCGGTAATGGCGTATCTGAACTGATTGTCATGGCAATGCAAGGCTTGCTGGATGATGGCGATGAAATGCTGGTTCCAATGCCAGATTATCCATTATGGACAGCTGCGGTAAACTTGTCTGGTGGTACAGCGATTCACTATAAATGTGATGAAGAAAACTACTGGTATCCAGACATTGCGGATATGGAAAGTAAAATCACGCCAAATACCCGTGGTATCGTGATTATCAATCCGAATAACCCAACGGGTGCGGTTTATCCACGTCATGTATTGCAACAAATCGTTGATCTTGCAAAAAAATATGACCTGATTTTGTTCGCTGATGAAATTTACGACAAAATTATTTATGACGGCATTGAACATGTCGCTGTGGCTGCGCTTGCGGGTGACCAGCTCTGCATCTCGTTTAATGGTTTGTCTAAAGCCTATCGAATTGCGGGTTTCCGTTCAGGCTGGATGGCCATTACCGGTGATAAATCACGTGCAATGGACTACATTGAAGGTTTAGACATGTTGGCATCGATGCGCCTATGTGCCAACCATCAAGCACAATATGCCATTCAAACCGCTTTAGGTGGTTATCAGTCTATTAATGACTTGATTCGTCCGGGTGGTCGTTTATATGAACAACGCAATATCGCTTGGGAAATGTTGAATGAAATTCCGGGCGTATCTTGTGTCAAACCTGAAGGTGCGATGTATTGCTTCCCTAAACTGGATCCGGAAATTTATCCAATTCAGGATGACGAAAAATTCATGCTCGACTTGTTGCGTGCTGAAAAAGTGTTACTGGTTCAAGGGACTGGTTTCAACTGGCCGACTCCTGATCATTTCCGTGTGGTGTTCTTGCCTGCCGAAAATGAACTACGTGAAGCGATTACCCGTTTAGGGCGTTTCCTGTCAAAAATGCGCTAATGTTTTAAGTTCTGAAATAAATAAAAAAACCGCGCTATATAGCGCGGTTTTTTTATGACTGCAATTCGTTATTAGTCTTTAAGCGGATTGCCATACTGTTTTAAATATTCAATGCCCAATTGCCGAGATCCTTGATTATTAATATGATTGGTATCTTTATCCCGATATAAAGGCACATCATCAATACTGATTCTACATACCTGCTGATTACAGATGACCTTGGTCGGGTCAATAATTTTCAAGTCAGGGTATGTCAGTTTGGCTTCAGCAATAATTCGATTAAATTTCAGAAGCTGTTGTTCATAATTCCGCCTGGAAACAGTACATTGCGCATGCGTATTTAATATTTCATTGCGAAGATTACAATCTGCCGGCACCCCGTCCCGATCTAAGCGAGGTACATCATTGAGTAAAATGACTTGATCACCGGACTGATAAGCAATTTTCAAAGCTTTCATAAAGCCAGTTTTGAATATTTCTTCATTTGAATGATGAATGCCATCTTCCAGTTTCACCTCAGGACCAAAATACGGTACATATGAACCCGCTAAAATAATCACTGGATAATGTGTTTTTGCAAGATGAGCGGTAATGGCATCATTTCTTAATTTAAATTCGCTCAGCTCTTCCCAATCATTGAAATTGGCATCCAGACGCTGTACACCGGGTAGATAGAAGGTTGAACTTTGCGTGACGTCATAGCCGCGTAAATTCGCATCTTTAGCCCATACATCTAGCATTGCGGTATAAGCGTTGGCATGAGAATCACCGATCAATAAAAAATCTATTTTGGGTTTAGCATTCCCCAAGACACAATCATTCGGATCAGGTAAAGCTTCCGGATCCTCAATATCCATACATTTATTGCGGATGATATGGGCAAATGAATTAAGTGCCGCTTGCTTGTTATAGACAGACTCAGGAAATCTATCCGGAAAACCTTTATTTATATTGATGGTCTTGGCAAGGGTAATAAAAATCATGGCTGGCACGAGAAAACCGATGATAATCACTTTGTAATTCGCTGCCATCACAAAACGTTTGGTTGGTTTTTCTACAAATCTATAGGTTAAAAATGCCAATATGATGGACAACAGTACAATCACAGCCTGATTTTCTGCATTTAATGGCTGCATATAAATGCCGAATAACACAATAATGGGCCAGTGCCACAAATATAAAGGATAAGAAATTCTCCCGATCCAGGTACTCAAGCGATTACTCAGTAACACATTACTGGAGGGTGAAGATTGTCCCAGATAAATGATGAATGCTGTCGCCAAACACGGTATAAGCGCCATTGCTCCAGGAAATGGAGTTTGCTTATCGAAGTAGATGGCTGCTGTAAACAATACGATTAAAGCCATCCAAACCAGACTTTTAACCAACATTTTAGGCAGTTTAAGCTGTGGCAAAAAACCAATCAATGCACCAATGAGCAGCTCAAAGGCACGTACTGGCATACTGTAATAGGCCTGCTCTGCATTTTGAGTCAATTTATGCTGTGCATACACCAGTAAAGTCACGATTAATGTACTGAGGATCGCCCACATATATTTTCGTGGTACCTTTCGAACAAACAACCATAACAATAAAGGCCAAAAAATATAGAACTGCTCTTCTACCCCAAGCGACCATAAATGCAATAAAGGAATACCTTCAACACTTTGGCTAAAGTAATCCCCCACCTCATTGCGCATATAGATATTTGCCATGAGCAAGGTTGCATACATGACACTATCAAAATATTGAGTCAATTCACCAGGTAGCATCACCTGCCAGGCAATTAAGCTCACAACGCTGAGTACGGTAAAATAAGCCGGTGCTAAACGTACCACACGCTTCTTGTAAAACCGTGCGACAGAAAATCGTTTCGATTGAATCTCATGCGTTAAAATGATGGTAATTAAATAACCTGAAATCACAAAAAAGACATCAACACCAATATATCCTCCAGAAAAGAAAGATAATCCGATATGGTTAAAAATCACCAATAAAACGGCGATAGCCCTTAAGCCATCAATATCAGCGCGATATGAGAAATTCATAATTTAGATAAACACAATAACTTATTCAGATTGTAGGCCTTTATGCAGAAAACTCAATTTGCAAAATAAAGGGTTATATGTCAGCCAATTCTATAAGAGCAGTCTTAAATATTACTTAATGACTCGAACATTGATGTTTTTGTAGCGTTTGTAAGTTCTGATCCTATTCATTGTTGGAGACTCATGCTATTTATTGAGATGAATCAATAATAAATAGCTGCGAGTGCATGGATGTCCTCAAACAATATCAAGCTCAGTCTGTTTTTATGCCTCAGTATGTGCTTAGGGATTGGTATTTTACGTTTTTCTTATACCGCGCTGTTACCCAGCACACGTGAAGCATTTGACTGGAGCGTAGGTTTTGCCAGTCTTTTAGGGAGTGCAAATTTACTCGGTTATCTGATGGGCGCTTTTGCAGCCATGCGACTGCCCCAAAACAAAAGCATGACCCTATACATCCAGATTGCCGCAATCGCCGGCATGTTCAGTTTAATGTGCTGTGCTTTTGCAAATTTTCCTCAGGCCTGGTATATCTTCTGGCGTGTGATTTCAGGAATCAGCGGTGGTCTACTGATGATTCTATCGCCTAGTGTGGTTGCGCAGTGCTGTGATATTCAGGATCGCTTTAAAATCAATTTTATTGGTTTTAGTGGAATTGGTCTTGGGGTTTTATTGGCAACGCTTTTCTTGCCTTATCTGGATCAAATTTCGATACAAACAGCCTGGCTGATTCTATGTGGCTTCGCGTTGATGATTTGTGTTTGCTTAAGTATTTTACTGCAACAATTTAAGCATCATTTGTCGGTACAAACTATTGTAACCACCAGTAAAGTTAAGCTGAATACGCTTTTTTATAGCTTGCTGGTTGTGTATGCCTGTAGTGCATTCGCCTATATTCCGCATTCATTGTTCTGGATCGACTATCTCAGTCATGAACTGGGGCTGAATCTATTCTGGATCAATTTTAACTGGATTCTTTATGGCTTAGGCAGCGCTTTGGGAGCTTTTACCGCCTACCTTTTAGCCAGAAAATTCGGTAACATGACTGCACTTAAAATACTTTATAGTCTGTATATCCTAGCGATTTTTATTGCCACATTAAACACCAGTCCACTTCTGACTTTTACCTCCTCCTTTTTTACCGGCATGCTGAATCCGGCAGTCGTGTTTTTGACCTCTTATACGATTCTACAACTCTATGGTTTGGCGTATAAAAAACTCTGGAGTATTGCGACACTGTGTTTTGCATCTGTTCAGCTGATTGGCGGATTAAGTTTTAGTACATTGCAGCATTTCGGTGTGACCTATCATCAGCAGTTTATATTGGCTTCTTTTGTACTATTACTCGGAACGCTGCAACTCGCATGGCATACACGATCAAAGCACTACAAGCGAACCGAACAAACACTTTAAGTTGTAAATATTTTTATGAGGATGAGGCTAAATACGGATAAGGATTTACAGCTCCCTGTCCATTCAAATAGATTCCATAATGCAAGTGTGGCGGGGTATTTTTAGCATTACCGGTATTGCCCACATAACCGATGACTTCCCCGGCTTCAACCCAGTCGCCTTTTTGAATCTGGTCAGCATAATCATCCAAATGGGCATAATAATGCCGGCTTAAATCTGGACCGATAATCCAGACCACTTTCCCACCCAAATTATTGGTTCCGACTTTCAAGACAATGCCTTGAGTTGTGGTTCGTACAGGTGTTCCTAGCCTGGCAAAAATATCGATACCTTCATGTGTGCGCCCTTCACTCCGTGCTGCGCCCCAGGTATCTTGAATTTGTCGAGGTTTAATATTTCCAACCGGCATTGCAAGTTGTGCAGGCAAATCCATGTGTTGTAATTGCATATATAAAATGGGGTAACGTACGCCTGCTGCTTCACCTGATGGTGGTGGCTGACAGCCTGAAAGCAGTATCAATGCAATCATTAAACTCAGGCAGAAAATCTTTGTGAACATTTTTCGATGCTGATGCATTAATTTCAAGAATTAAAGTGATTGAATCCATTTCATCTTAAAATTTTAAATACATTAAATAAAACATGCTTTCTGTAAAACAAAAAACCCGCAACGAATGGCAGGTTTTTCTAACACAAGGTTTCAGTCCCAGACTTACTCCATATTGTTAATCACTGCTTGACCAAATTCCGAACAACGTAACAAAGTCGCGTCAGGCATCAAACGCTCGAAGTCATAAGTGACCGTTTTAGCAGTAATCGCACCAGAAACACCTTTGATGATCAAGTCGGCAGCTTCAGTCCAACCCATGTCACGCAGCATCATTTCAGCAGAAAGGATGATTGAACCCGGGTTTACTTTGTCTTGACCTGCATATTTAGGCGCAGTACCGTGCGTGGCTTCGTACATCTGGATTGCACCACCAATGTTTGCACCAGGCGCGATACCGATACCACCCACTTCAGCTGCAAGCGCATCAGAAATGTAGTCACCGTTCAAGTTAAGCGTCGCGATCACTGAATATTCAGAAGGACGCATCAGGATTTGTTGCAGGAACGCATCAGCAATCACATCTTTAATGATGATGTCCTTGCCGTTTTTAGGGTTCCGGATTTTAACCCATGGGCCACCATCTAGAAGCTCACCACCAAAACGTTCAAGCGCAACTTCATAGCCCCATTCTTTGAACGCACCTTCGGTGTACTTCATGATATTGCCTTTGTGAACAAGGGTCACGCTTGGCTTGTCATTGTCGATTGCGAATTGAATGGCTTTACGAACCAGACGTTGAGTCCCTTCTTTAGAGACCGGTTTAATACCAATACCACAATTTTCTTCGAAACGGATTTTAGTCACACCCATTTCTTCTTTCAGGAATTTGATGACTTTTTTAGCTTCGGGTGAATCCGCTTTCCATTCAATCCCTGCATAGATATCTTCAGAGTTTTCACGGAAAATCACCATGTCAGTCAGTTCAGGATGTTGAACTGGAGAAGGAACACATTCGAACCAGCGCACTGGACGCACACAGACGTAAAGGTCTAATTCTTGACGTAAAGCCACATTGAGAGAACGAATACCACCACCAACAGGAGTCGTTAATGGACCTTTGATAGAAACGACAAACTCGCGAAGCGCTTCGAACGTTTCTTCCGGCATGTAAGTACCATAGATTTTATCTGCTTTTTCACCGCAGTAAACTTCCATCCATTCGATCGAACGTTTGCCAGCGTAAGCTTTTTGAACTGCAGCATCTACCACTGCTTTCATTGTTGGTGTAATATCCACACCAATACCATCGCCTTCAATGAAAGGAATGATAGGATTGTTAGGAACATTCAGTGACAAGTCTGCATTTACGGTAATTTTGCTACCATCCACAGGCACAACAATCTTCTGATAACCCATTGTACTCGTTCTCCCTATTGTTATTCTATCTGGCGAATCTAAAAAATAATTGCCAATATGCAATACTTTCAACTTATCTTAACGCATAATATTGTAATCCTATTTAAGTGTTTTTGAGATTTACAGGGGAAATAACGCCATTTCCCCATAAAATAAAACTCAACGTTTCCAGTATTTATCATTATCAAAGTAGTTATTTTCTATGAAAATCGTCATTCTTAATAAACCTTATGACGTTCTCTCCCAGTTCCGTGCCGATGAGAAACATCAAACCATGGCTGATTTCACTCAAGACCCTGATCTTCGTATCGCTGGTCGTCTTGATTTAGACTCAGAAGGCTTAATGTTCTTAACCGATCATGGTGGTTTGAACCAGTTCATTACCAACCCTGCCAACAAAAAGTTTAAAACTTATGTGGTACAGGTTGATGGTGACATCACCGAAGAAGCTTTAGAGCAACTTCGTAAAGGTGTTGAGCTTAAAGATGGCATCACCCTGCCTGCTCAAGCCAAAAAAATTGATGAGCCGGACTGGTTATGGGAACGTACGCCACCTGTACGTTTTCGTGCTAGCGTTCCAACATCATGGGTAGAAATTCAAATTTGTGAAGGTCGTAACCGTCAGGTTCGTCGCATGACCTCTGCGGTAGGTTTTCCAACTTTACGGTTGATTCGTACTCAAATTGGTAGCCTCAACATTGTAAAACTTGGCTTACAGCCCGGTGAGCAAGTGGAAATCGAACCTTTACTTTACCCAGACTTTAAAGATGTTCCTGCGGACAAACCGTATGAAGGTCGTTCTTTTGCGAAAAAGACCACAACCAAGAAACAGCATTTCTCGGTTGCTAAAGACAAAGCACGCGAAGCAAAAGGCGAAGCGCCATTCAAAGGCAAGAAAAAAGCCAGTGGTGGTACAACCCGTATTTGGCAAATGGATGATGCGGATAAACCACGTCGCAAAACCAATGGTACGACACGCCCGAATACTAAAGCACCTCGTGGTCGTGGACGTAATAACGGTCGCTAAAATTGAGTTTAAATAAGTTCCTTTTTTGGGGAATATTCGTACCGTAGAAATTGCGGACGAAAAAAAGCCGGTGCATATGCACCGGCTTTTCTTTGCATCACCGGCTGAGTAGCCGGCTTTGCATTAAATTAAACTTAAACAGAAGCAAGAGCAGCGTTTAAGGTTGCGCTTGGACGCATCACAGCATTTACTTTCTCTTGATCAAGAGCGTAGTAACCACCGATGTCAGCCGCTTTACCTTGAACAGCAGCTAGCTCAGCAACGATCTTGTCTTCATTTTCAGCCAATGCTTTAGCAAGCGGAGCAAACTTCGCTTTCAATTCAGCATTTTCGTCTTGAGCAGCTAACGCTTCAGCCCAGTATTTCGCTAGGTAGAAGTGGCTGCCACGGTTGTCAAGTTCGCCAGTGCGACGTGATGGTGACTTGTCATTGTCGAGCAATTTGCCAGTCGCTTGGTCTAATGTCTTAGCCAATAACTTCGCAGCAGCATTGTCTTCTTTGATACCCATTTCTTCTAGAGAAACAGCAAGCGCCATGAACTCACCCAGTGAATCCCAACGCAAGTGGTTTTCTTCAACCAACTGTTGTACGTGTTTAGGAGCAGAACCACCTGCACCAGTTTCGTACATACCACCACCCGCCATTAACGGCACGATAGAAAGCATTTTCGCAGACGTACCCAATTCCATGATTGGGAATAAGTCTGTCAGGTAGTCACGTAAGATGTTACCTGTTACAGAGATTGTATCTAGACCACGAGCAACACGTTCAAGCGTATAACGCATTGCACGAACTTGTGACATGATTTGGATATCTAAACCGTCAGTGTCATGATCTTTCAAGTATTTTTCAACTTTCTTGATCAATTCATTTTCGTGTGGACGGTACGGGTCAAGCCAGAAGATTGCCGGCATGCCAGAGTTACGCGCGCGAGTTACCGCAAGTTTCACCCAGTCACGGATCGGTGCATCTTTCACCTGACACATACGCCAGATATCGCCTTCCTCAACGTTTTGCGACATCAACACTTCACCCGTTTCAAGATCAGTGATGTTGGCAATACCCGCTTCAGGGATTTCAAACGTTTTGTCGTGGGAACCGTATTCTTCAGCTTTTTGCGCCATCAAGCCAACGTTAGGTACAGTACCCATTGTTTTTGGATCGAAGTTGCCATTCCACTTACAGAAATTGATCATTTCTTGGTAGATACGTGCGAAAGTCGATTCTGGCATTACGGCTTTACAGTCGTAAGGTTTGCCGTCAGCGCCCCACATTTTACCGCCACCACGGATCATTGCAGGCATAGAAGCATCTACAATGACGTCGTTTGGTGAATGGAAGTTGGTGATGCCTTTTGCTGAATCAACCATCGCAAGTGCTGGACGATGTTCTTGACACGCGTGCAAGTCACGGATGATTTCTTCACGCTGCGATGCAGGTAAAGTTTCAAGCTTCTCGTAAAGACTCGCCATACCGTTATTGATGTTAACACCTAACTCATCAAATAACTTGCCATGCTTCTCAAATGCATCTTTGTAGTAAATTTTCACACAGTGACCGAATACGATCGGGTGTGAAACTTTCATCATGGTTGCTTTAACGTGTAAAGAGAACAAAATGCCCGCTTCACGACAGTCTTCAAGCTCTTTCTCGTAGAAGTCGCAAAGTGCTTTTTTGCTCATGAACATTGAGTCGATGATTTCGCCATCTTTCAATGCAACTTTTGGTTTAAGCACGATGGTTTCGCCACTTTTCGTGATCAATTCCATTTTCACATCACGCGCGCGGTCAAGTGTCATTGACTTTTCGCCGTGGTAGAAGTCACCTTCATTCATGTGCGAAACGTGAGTTTGTGACCACTGTTTCCACTCGCTCATTGAATGCGGGTGTTTCTTAACGTAGTTTTTCACTGCGGCAGGCGCACGACGGTCAGAGTTACCTTCACGTAATACTGGGTTTACAGCAGAGCCTAAGCATTTGCCATAACGAACCTTGATTGATTTTTCTTCTTCAGTCGTTGGGTTTTCCGGATAATCCGGGATTGCATAGCCTTTTGACTGAAGTTCTTTAATACACGCTGTTAGCTGGCCAACAGAGGCACTGATATTCGGTAATTTAATAATGTTGGTATCTGGATCTTGTGTAAGATGACCTAGCTCCGCGAGGATATCGGGAACTTTCTGCTCTTCATTTAGGCAGTCTGCAAATTCTGCGAGCACGCGAACGGCTACAGAGATGTCACTTTTGACAATCTCGATACCGGCCGGCTTGGTAAAGGTCTCAATGATCGGCAGCAGCGAATAAGTCGCCAACAATGGCGCCTCGTCAGTCAGAGTGTAAATGATAGTTGACTTTCCACCAGCCATATATAGCCCCTTGCGTTAGATTGAGTTTTGAGAACCGAGCTTTTGGCCCAGCCCTACGAACCGATTTGCTTAAATAAAACATCGAAAGTATCGGTGCTCATTGCACCTCAGCTAAACAACAATATTGTTTCATATTGCTTCTTGGCTGAAAATTCATATATATCGGTGTTGTTCACCAATCCTTATATTCTACTTGAAATTTCGTATTTTTTCGAGTACAGGCAGTCTCAGCTGGTCTCTTCGACTACATTCACACACCTCATTACATGAGCAATGACTCAAGACTTTAATAACAAATATTATTTATTTATCAATATTTTATATTAATTAAACTCTAGATTTGTGATCAAAATTTAAACCGACCAATTTACTGTTTTACAACCCAATTAATTAAAACATGTTGGGTATCATGGAAATAAATCATACATAAAGGAATACGATGCAAATTTTTTCCTGATCAGCCGAAAAAGTAATCATTGTGAAGTCTGCGCTCCTTACTTAAATTTTACTAAACTTTAAAGGCTTTCGAGCGGTAATTTTCAACGAAATATTGTGGGAGAATCCAAGATATAAATGTTGTCCTTGAAGCTCAGCAAGGTGATAAATAGAGTCAAAACACTTAAATATATTATTCTCTATCAAAATTATATTGCTTTAACATCTTGTCAAAATCTGGTTTTAAAGGAAACTTTATTTCAAATATTTCTTTAAACTTTTGTCCGTATATATTTTCATATTCCATTTTTATTTTTACGAATATAATTTCACCAGTGTATTTACTTTCGCTAAAATCAATTAAATTATTAACTCCATATAAATCTTTATCATAATGTTCTACAAAATTATTTTTAAATGCACTTAAAGATATTGTCGCCAAATTTCGAACTTTTAGAAAACTAATAAACTCTCTTGATGATTGGCCTTCAATTAAGGCTGCCTGTAAATTATAGCAATCACCTTTACCTATATTATGAATTCTAAATAACCCGAATCCTGTTTAAGCTAATGCTTCACTAATTTTGATCATTGGCTTATTTTTATGGCAGAGCTGATAAGCACACAAAGTTGCATAAATACCTGCTAAATAGCCTTCAAGACTTCTCGCTTTAGTCGTCACTAAATGATATTGACCTTTCAGTAAACTATAGCTAAATACCAAATAAATCATTACAGTAATCTTTAAACAATTTATCAATATCTTTAACTCTAAACTTATTGCGAATCATTTTTACTCGTGACCACATTTTTTCTATAGGATTTAAGT
>NZ_JABERK010000027.1:0-6040 GCF_013004315.1 Acinetobacter sp. ANC 5378 | reverse complement strand
TTTAAGAATAATGGACGAGGAACTCCAACGAGTCGTTTAAATTCCCCATCATTAAATCGAGTTAAATTTTCATATTTCATGGGGCTAGTATAAACAATTTTTTACTTTCGCAAGAGATCTATTAAAAATATCAGTGGAAAGACAAAATAAATAAATTGCTGTGGGGTGAAAAAAATACCAGTGATGGCAAGTCCAGTGGCAAAATACATCGAAGCTTCAATTTTGGCTAAACACGTTCGGATAAATCTGAGTAAATAAACACAAAAACTAATAATATATAGGACAAAGAAAGTCAAATTTGCTTGGGTTGCCATTAAGCTTGTTGGGTATGGAAATGTTTCTGTAGTCAGTAGATTGGAAATAAATAGCACCCACAATAATGAACTTAATGCGAACCATCCAAAAGTGGTTTCTTTAGGTCTTAATAACCAGATAACAAAACAGATCACCCCAAAAGTGATCGATAAAATGATGTTGATTTGAAATAATGTTCTGCGGTTCCAAATTTTGCTTTGATGGATCTCATCATTGCTTTGCACATTATTAAAGGAAATCGTACCAAGCCCTGGAGATTGAAAAGCAAAACCATTCACATAAATCAAAATTTCATTTTCATCAGATTTTAATCCCGATATCGGTAAAATCCAATAACGTGGCATATTCCAGCTTTTAGACAAAGGTTCCTGTAAATGCTGATCCCGCCACAGCAAATCACCATTTAAAAAAACTGCCCCTGCAGAATTAATATAATCAATTGAAAAAGCAATCGGCTCAGCTAACTTCGCATTATTTTGACATGACCAGTTCCATTCAATCTTATACCAGGCACCACCATTATAATTTTTCCAGTGATTGGTCCATTTATCTGGCAATTGCACCAACTGCCAGCCTTGCTTGGGTAAAATAGTCTGTGAAGGCGTTTTAACAGCAGAGACAGAATTAATATGCACTGAACATTGTTCATTAATCCTTTCTATTATTTCTGCATAACTGATTCGACTGAATAAACTCAGCAAAAATATGCAAAAGAAATACAGGATGGAATGTTTCATAAAATCCCTAAGGATCGTGCTGCACTGACTGCTTTGGTTCTTTTCGTCACCGCCAATTTTCGGTAAATATGCTTAATGTGACTTTCCACCGTATATTTAGAGACAAATAACTGTTCCGCTATTTCTTTATTACTCATCCCTTGCGCAACCAAGTCTAAAATTTCTGTTTCACGACGGGTCAAAAGTGCCACATCCGACTCTAAGGATTTATCATCATTTGAGCCTGTAATCACTGAAGCGGAAATCTGCTTTAAAATTTCCTGCGCAATAAAAGGATCAATCGGAGCCCCACCACGCAAAATACTGCGAATCGCCAGCCGCACTTCCGCATCATCTCGTTCTTTTAGAACATAGCCGGTCGCACCGGCTTTGATGGCTGAAAATAGACTTGCTTGCGTACTCCATGCGGAAATCACCAGAATTAAAGCACTGCTATCTTGGGCACGAAGCTTTTCTATCAGTTCCACCCCATTTCCATCAGGAAGTCCGAGATCGACCAATGCCAAGGAAATCGGTTGTTGTTCTATTTGCAGGAAGGCTTCTTTTAGATTCTTGGCAAAAATGAGCACATCATTGTCATAGCCCATTTCGGTCAATATATGTCTTAATCGCTCTCGAATGAGATCTTCATCTTCAACAATTAAAACTGGTACAGGTAAAATCGTTTCTAATCCGGACACACACTACCCCTTTCTTTTATTGCCCCAATCTAAGGGGAAAACAATTAAAAAAATATCCCTAAAACCAAGTAATTTGATGACTTTTATACTAATAATTAAAATTCTAGTTTGGTATTTTGAGCATTATCCTTTCAATTTAACACCATAAAATAAAAACACTGACGATTCAATCCATGATTAATGCATGATCAATAAATTAAATCATCTCAATAAAATTCAGTGTGTAGCACTATCGGAGTTTAAAGAAAATTGATTGATTTAGATAAAAAGAAACAGCTGATCTAGCTGTTTCTTTTTTGCTGTTGTAATCATTCAGCTATATTGTTTTTTTAAATATTTCACAATCTCAGCTGACTCAAACATTTTCACGCCAGTATTCGGGTCGACCAAATAAGGAACTTGAATATCACGCCCCATAATCTCAACAATCTTCTCACGTTTGCCGCCGGTTAAGGGTTGATATTTTCCGGGTTTTAAACGCAACATAGCCGGCCCCATATCTTGCCAGCGTTCCTTGGGTACGTTATGAAATTTAAAAGGGAGTTCCAGCTCAGTTAATACACCACGTACCACACGCGTAAATGGGCTGGCTTCAAAGCCCCACAATTCCAGGAGCTGGGCTGGTGCCTCGCGATCAATAATTTTTTTATTCACCCAAACACCACGTGCGCCATTAATGATGGTTCCAGCAAAGGCAGCCACAGGAATTTTGGGATATTGCGTAAATTTTTTCGGTGTTTTTCCAGTTCGACCATAATGTTTAAATAAATAATGAATAATGTCTTGAGACTCATACATCTGGACACCTGAATTTTCATCAATAAAAAATGGAAACTGTTTTTTCCCACCTTTTTCTTTGACAATTTTTCGGTATTTTTGCCCACCTTTTGGACAAGGATAAACCTCATAATCCAGATTTAACAAGGTCATGACTTCCCGTACACGACGGCAAAATGGTGAACCTTCAAACTCATAAAGTTTGAGTGATTTTTCCGGCTGTTTCGGAAATGCAGTACCACTAATTCCGCGCCCACCTTCAGTCAATGCTGAAGCTAAAGCCTGTACAACTTTAATTTGATGATTCACCATTTTTATCCTTCTGCAATTATCGTTATAAGTCGACTAATTTTTCTTTTGCAATCACAATTCCATTGTTATCAGCATAGATATAATCACCAGAATGGATGCTTACCCCACCAAAATACAAAGTTAAATCCACTTCGCCAATGCCTTTTCGATTACTTTTTTGTGGAATTGCAGCCAAGGCATGTACCCCCAGATCCAATTCAGCAATCGCATCTACATCACGTACACAGCCATAAATCACCACTCCATTCCAGTGGTTTTTAACTGCTGACTCTGCAATCATATCGCCCATCAAGGCACAGCGCATGGATGCACCGCCATCTACCACCAGCACTTTACCGGTACCATCAGTCGCAAGCAGTTCTTTTACCCGCGAATTATCTTCAAAACATTTAACCGTCACGACCTGACCGCCAAAACTTTTACGCGCACCATAGCTTTTAAAGAATTTACCATCCATGGATGGTGTCACTACTTGAATCTCTTTCTCTGGATTGTCGTCAAGTAAATCGCACGTTACGAATGCTGCATTAGACACTTTTTATCTCCCTCATTTGGAATTTTGTATACGTAAATTATCATAAATTTCAAACTTTTCAGTTTGAGTTTGCGCTGCCTCGACCATAGTATGAGCCACTTGCTCTGCTGTCACTGGCTTATATTTGAATGAGTCAGGCACTAAATGCGAGAATTTTTGATAGAGCTTTTGAGTCAGATCTTCCAGACTGCGTTGTTCTGGACGCTCACCTAACAATAATGAAGGACGTAGAATCGACACACGCTCAAGGTTTAAAATCTGGATATGCTTTTCCAGTTCGCCTTTCACTCTATTATAGAAAAAATTTGAGTTGCTATTTGCACCCAGTGCGCTGATCAGCAAGTAATGGGTATTGGTCGATTCAAATAAATCAGCAAAATGTGCATTTATTTCATAATCAACATCATGAAATTTTTGTTTGGATCCGGCTTTTTTCAGCGTTGTCCCTAAACAGCTAAATGCATGGCTATATCCATTCACATCTTCATCATTGAGTAACAGAAAATCATCGAGAAGGAATTGTTGTACTTTTTCCAAACTTTTGAGGGCTGAATCTTCACGACGAACCACCGCGGTAATTTTTTCGCAACTTTCTATACGATTGAGTTGTTTCAGTAGCTCACGACCTACTAAACCTGTTGCTCCAATCACAATTGCACTTTTAATTGATTTAGTCATTTTTTAAGCAATCTCTATAGGTTATTACTAATCTAACGGTTTCTTTAGAATTTTTATGCATCTAAAATGTTGTCAAAGCAAGTCAAGACTTGACTTAACGTCATAGTTTAATCACAATATGGCACTTGTTTACGGGCTGGTGATAATTCTTCTGATGAAGGTTTTCAGTTGCAATTTCAGCCCGCCCAGACCAATCTAATTCAAGGAGTGCACGAGTGGCAAACTCTGCTCAAGCTAAAAAACGTGCCCGTCAAAACGTTAAAGCACGTAAACACAACGCTAGCTTACGTTCAATGGTTCGTACTTATATCAAACGTACAGTAGCTGCTATCGCTGCTGGTGATTATGCAGTTGCTACAGAAGCTTACAAAGCAACTGTACCTGTAATCGATCGTATGGCTGATAAAGGCATCATCCATAAAAACAAAGCTGCTCGTCATAAGAGCCGTTTGAATGCACAAGTTAAAGCTTTGGCTAACTAAGTTGTTGCATTGAAAAAAGCCCTTAACGGGCTTTTTTTACGTCTGAAACTCTATCATTTATAAGTAAAATATATAAATTTTTGTACTTCAAATACTTTAGCTGATTAAGATTAAATTGTAATGAATTGAAAGCCTAGGGATTGAATGCTGTTTATACCCTTAATATAACAAATATATGATTAATCAATAATTCTAACCATAGTTGTTCTATTTAAGTTTATTGCTCCTTGTATCCTTTAACATGTCCTTGTTTACCTAAAACAATACATGTTTGTTTTCCGATCCACTCTTGTAGATGATTAGTTAACAATCAAATGAATTCTAAGAAAACTTTATAAACTGTAATTTGTTTTAACTGCCTCACAATTATCTTTAAGTATTAAATTAATTGGAGAAAAGCGATGTTAAGAAAAATTATTCTCGCTACAAGTATAGCAACTTCCTTAACTTTGGTTGGTTGTAGTACATCTATGCCCAATCCCTCCACTGATCGAAATTTAGATCAATTGCAAAATAAAAATTGGGTATTAACCGAAATTAATCAAGTTATTTATAAAGCTGACCCGACCCAGTCTGCTGTTCCCACCATGACATTTGATAGTAATGAAGTAAGCGGCACTGATGGATGTAACCAATTCATGGGAGGTTATGCCGTTATGGGAACCCAGATTAAATTTGCAAATCTAAGAGCAGTAGAAAATAACGCATGTTCAAATGCGACCAATTTACCGCAAAAGTTCTCTCAAGCATTAAGCCAAGTTGTAAGCTATGAGGCTTCCAAGATGGAATTAAAGTTACTCGATAGCAATAACAGAGTGGTAATCAGGTTTAAAAATATTAAATAGATATAAATTAGCCCTCAACTAGTAATAACATTTGAGGGCTTTTTTTATTTGTTAAAATCGTTTTGGCTCTAAGAAATAGACCACAAATAATAATAGGCTTGAATATCTGGATTTAAGAATTCATCATTTTCAGGATCGTAATGAAAAGGTGTACTACTCAAAAGATCTACATAGTTAAGTGAGGTTAAATATTTTTTTAAGAACTGTTTAAAAATTTCAATTTTTGCAGGGAAGGTATTTTCACCATCCCATAAAATTACGTCCATTTTCAGCGGCCTAAAATCATATCTTCTTGTTTTGATTATATTGCCAAGAATCACACAATTCAATATATTTTGATAAATATATCACACTTTAATTCAACTGCTTTCTTAAATCATATTTTGCGTATTTCAACTCTTTTAACTTTTGAATATTCATGCAAAATAATATTCTAAATACTTGTATTCCCTTAGTATAGGTTCATTTTTATCATAAAATATCAGCCAGTAAAAACGCTTATTTATATGAATTTCTAAGTTTATGGCTGAAATTATGGAAAAATGTTACCCCTACACCACTGCTGTCCCATAGTTTGATTTAAATAAAAAAACCTGAGTCCGAACAGTTAAAATATGAGTGCAAACAAACACTTTAACGACCAGGATTCAGGTTTTGTCACATCAGAATACCGTATTTC
>NZ_JABERK010000026.1:0-877 GCF_013004315.1 Acinetobacter sp. ANC 5378 | reverse complement strand
TAATAGATCTCTTGCGAAAGTAAAAAATTGTTTATACTAGCCCCATGAAATATGAAAATTTAACTCGATTTAATGATGGGGAATTTAAACGACTCGTTGGAGTTCCTCGTCCATTATTCTTAAAAATGGTATCGGTGTTACAACACGCTGAACTTGCCAAGAAAAAATCTGGAAGACCTCATTCGTTGTGTTTAGAGGATCAATTATTGTTAACTTTAAATTACTTACGCTGTTATAGAACTCAAATTGAGTTATCCGCTGACTATAACCTAGCTGAAAGCAATGTGAATCGTACTATTCAGAAAGTTGAAAATGCTCTGATTCAATCACGGATTTTCGCATTGCCTAAAAGGAATCAAAAGTTTAGTGAGGGGGATTATGTGATCGTTGATGTCACTGAATCACAGATTGAGCGTCCCAAAAAAACAAAGAAAATTCTATAGCGGTAAAAAGAAGAAACATACGCTAAAAACTCAGGTCGTTTTTAACCCAAGACTAAAGCAAATTGTAAGTATACAGGTCGAAAGTGGCAGAAAACATGATCTGACGATTGCGCGTAAGTATTTGAAGGAGATGATCATTTACCCTTGTATCATGGCAGATTTAGCCTATAAAGGATTTCATCAGATTAAGAGTAAGTTACTCATTCCAATCAAGAAACCTAAGAATTTATCATTACCCAAAATAGCAAAACAGATCAACCAAGAAATCAGTCGGCGTAGGATCACAATTGAACATATCAACGGCAAACTTAAACATTTTCGGATATTAACAGAACGCTATAGAAACAGACGGAAACGATTTGGTCTAAGAATGAATTTAATTGCTGGAATGGTGAATTGGATGCTCTTAAATTAACTTTCGCAAGAGATCTAAT